>JAHIUG010000095.1 GCA_018817245.1 Patescibacteria group bacterium
AATTACTTTCATGTGGTTTCATAAAAAGAAAACAAAAGGTCAACCAGCAGTGTGGGCACTAATTACAATTCTCACTTTTCCAATAATATTAATGGCTGCTGAACTTTTGGGCGCGCCTGGTTTATGGCCTTTTGCGTGGGCAGTCCTCGCAACCGTAGCAGTTTTGGTTTTGGAAGTTCTTGCTCGCGGGAAACTTTGGATTTTCGAGCCAGGCTTTGTTGAACGAATTTCTCACAACGAAACACCACTGCGCCTTTTGGTTGTTGTTGGTGCGATATTGCTGATTTTGGAAACTGGCCTCATATTCGCCATTGCGACAAACAGAAATTATGACGGCGATCTCATGGGTATGATCATGCGAAGACAGTGCGCCGCGCAATATGACAAGAAAGCAAAATCATTGTGTCAATTTCTGCAAACCCCGCGCTTAAATTCCGGAAAGTTAATGCCTGAACTGGATCTCATTGGATCTTCCATGCGAACGTATACGGCCAAAAAGTGGTTTGAAGATGAACCAATGGTTACTTGTTCTCAAAAAAAAGTGGAGCAATCTGAGATAAAAGATTACACAATCGAATACGTTGCGCTTTTACATTGCACATCTTGGAGAGTGGACGAACGCGGAATTTTGGATAGTAAAGAAGAGAAAACAGCTTTTGCTGGAGCTACGCTTCGTGAAGATCTTAACGGATTTTACAAAGTTGAAAAATGGACAGATGATCCGGCGAACGCGGATTGGAACGAAGTATTAAAAGAAATTGCGCTGGATTCACGCTTTAAAGTAAAATCACTCAAAATCTCACCTGAATTTTTAGCGTCATTGCAAACGCAGGAATATTATCAAGCAGTTGGATTGTTGAAATAAAATCTGTCATTTCGACCGTAGCGGAGAAATCTCGTTTGGATGAGACCTCTCGGCGTTGCTCGAGATGACAATTTTTTTAATACGGCCTTGGCACATTTTTTGCCTCCGGAGGAATCTCCGGAGATTTTTTTGTCATATCAGATAGAGCATTCGTGTTAATTGCATGCCAGTATCAAACATGGTATTTTTAAAAATGTTAAAAACATACTTATCTGTATATATAATATGGATCATCATTCAAAAAGCCTGGAATCCTTCGAACAAATTGAGCCTGAAACCAAAATAAATAAATCAGCTTTTCGTATACAGCGCATTAAGGATTTTACGAAAGAACTGGCTGGCATGTTCGATAGCTATCTAAAATCAGTCAATGAATATCTTGAAAAGAATGAGGGTATATATGATCCTGAATTGAATCCACAAGAAGATCAAGCTAGTTATATACTCAATGATATAATCGCACTTTTGAATCGAATGGATGATTATGAGCTATTGGAAGAGGATTCTGATCGTGTTTTGCAAATTATTGAAATTTTGGAGAATCTGGAAAAAGAAAAAGGGAGACTGCGGCTTGAATTGAATGGATTCAGCTTCTCTGCTCATTTAGGAAAGAATAAAAAACCGGAAATCAAAAAACATGTCAAACAATTGGAAGATAGTTATACACAAAAAATAAAGGAGGTTTTATTACTTCTAAGAATGTTACCAGCAGACAAAGAATCCAACCTAAAATTCGAAAGCGGCCATAAAGATGCTCTGGTAGACGCGTTGGCAGCCGGTGACTACAAGAGAGCTGCGAATATTATTGAAGAGATCGATAAACTGATCTCTGAAGATTACGTCGAATATCAACGAAATATTCAAAAGCCTACCAAGACCACACTGGTAAATGCTTTAAACTATAAAGACAGGGGACTACCTGCAATTGATAAACTTTCAGGCAACCGCCCTGGCGTAATACTTTCTAACGGCAGATTGTTAATGATACAAAAAGGTGATGAAGCTGCGCCAGAAAAAATCATGATTTCTCTACCAGGTGCTACAAAAAGAGAACTGGAAATTTGGAGTACAATAGCTTAATAAGGTCTCGGAATATTTTTTGCCTCCGGAGGAATCTCCGGAGATTTTTTTGGTGTCGCAGCCTGAGCCGGCTGTTTTAATTCTGATACGTTAACGCTCGCACTCGCAGTTCCTGACTTATTACAACCAGCTCCAAGAAGCGTTACTGAAAATAGTGCGAATATCACGGCAATGGCAATTAGATGTCTGTTCATATACATATATTATATACTAAAGTGCTGAAGGGCTGAAGGGCATAGGGGCTGAAGGGC
>JAHIUG010000096.1 GCA_018817245.1 Patescibacteria group bacterium
CAAAACCGCGAACTTTCCACCGGCACGCTCGATTACTCGAGGATCCAGATTTGGTTCGGGGTCTGACACCGTACCTGACACCGTACCTGGCACCGTACCTGGCACCGTACCTGGCACCGGGTCTGACACCGTACCTGGCACCGGTTCGGAAACAGGAGCCGGTTTCGGTTCAGATGCAGGAGCAGGCTCAGGTGCGGGAGGCTCAGGCTCAGGAGTTGGTTCCGGTACCTCAGGCTTTTCAGCCATTGGCTCCGGAATGTCATCCATCCGCCCTTTGCGAATCGCATCGAAGCACTTTATGGATTCCTGTGATCCGTATGGTCCATAAGTATCTGCGCCATGAGTGACATAGTAGAATTCGCTCCGTTTTGATAGGAACAGGGGTCTGTCATCCACAAGTACCATGTCATCGAAGACGTAGTCGTACGGTCCGTACCATGAGCCATTGTGAGCGACAGAATGGCCTTCGTTGGGCACGTTATACTTAAGAATTCCATTCACACATTTCAGATTGAGTATCTTAGGATGGGGTCCATAGACATGCTCGCCGTGAACGACGAACCAGTCTTGATCTGACAGCGCGGAGTAGTAGGGCGCACCCTTCTCATCCTGTCGCAGACCTTCGATTTTATCGAACTCAGCGCTTTCCACACCGTTCCAGATTACAACGAACTTGTCGCCTCGTTTTTCGGTACGAATACCGACTTCCGGTTCTGGTTCGGGGGCTGGCACGGGGGCTGGCACCGGGTCTGACACAGGAGTTGATTTTGGTTCAGATTCCGGATCAGAACTGTGAGCGGGATCAGATTCAGGGCTGAAACCGGGTGACCCTGGCTCGATCGTGACTTCACTATCGCGCACAGACAGAATGCGACCGTCATGATCCTTTGCGCCATATGTGAGTTTCCCAAAATAGGTATCATTGTTGAATCGCAGAGGATTCAGAATCTCAGCATAAGGCATGGACTGGGTGTAGTTCTCGACTACGTACCAGTCGGCGTTAAGCCGAGCTGTATAAGCGAAATCTTCTTGACCGTCGTAAATGACGGGGCCGATTTCAGAGTAGCTCTTACTGGGAATGGTGCCATGCACCACGTACCAGTCATCATTACCATCTTGCGCTTTGTACAGGGGCTTGCCATCCACATCGAAGATTACATCTCCGATTTTTTTGTACCACTTGCCCTCTGATCCATCGTAAACGATGAACCAGTGATCATCCTTCTCAGCACGGAATGCCGGCAAGTCGTTGATCACGCAGAGGTCGCAGGCCCGGTCGTAGGGTCCGTAAGTTTTTACACTCACGTGCACAACAAAGAACTTGTTAGTTCTTGGAATGTGACCGATATAGATGTCGCGACCTTGGCTATCCTTGGCTCGCTCCAAGATCAAGTCTTGGGGGAATTTATGAGGCTTTGAACCCTCATATTCGACACCTGAGTCATTATCCTCATCAGTTTCGATGCGAAGCTTTTCATTAGGCTCGTCTTGCGACTCATCTCGCAGCGCATCTAGTCCTCGTTCGAACTCCTCATTAGAATCCGGAGCAGGTTCACTTGTTTGAGCGGCTTGCTCTCGAAGTTCTTCTTGCGCGTCAACTCCGATGTTGAGCGTGCCGGACGCAGATTGATCCACGGGAGCGTCATCCGGAATGTCGACCGAATTTTCATCCGAATCTTCATCCTTGGATTGTTCCAATTTGGCTTTGACGCTGTCCCATGATGAATGAATTTGAGACTCATCGCCTCCAAGCTTATCAGCCGGCGGCGGTTCTGAACCTTTGACAGGCTCGGTTACACGGTCGTGAATGTCACCATTCAGCTGTGTAGCCTTTTTGGATGGTACAACACGAATCTCCCAAGTCTGCTTTTTTGTCGAACGTTTCTCCAGAGGTGTTCCGGCAAATTTCGGTCCGTCAGAGCCAGAAGAAGTGCCTTCATTTTTCTTGTCGTCCGTCATGTCTGATCTCCCTTCTCCGCTCTGCGGAATGGATTTGCGTTTTGTCACCCACCTATAGACAGGTAGGCTGTTTGTTTAAGTTGTCAAAATGCGCTTCTTCTGGTTAGAAAATACCAGCAGAAGAATAAAGAAAACTAGCATAAATTAGCATAAATGTCAAGTAAAACTGGCTTTTTGGGCGTTGTTTACAATGTTTGGCTTGTTGTATGTTTGCCGAGCAAGTATTCTATTATGTTATAGATCGAAACTCGTAACTCGCAACTTGTAATCCGAATTCTTAATCTATCATCTACAAACTACCACCTACCACCTAATTATGCCTCGACCTAAACCAGTAGTTTTAGCCATTCTCGACGGATTTGGCATTGCGCCTACAGCAGAAGGCAATGCGGTTAAAGCAGCCAAGATGCCAGTTTTTCAAAAGTTAATCAGTTCATATCCGGCCATGACTGTAAATGCGTCAGGAGACGCCGTGGGTTTGTCTTGGGGTGAAATGGGTAACTCGGAAGTCGGCCACCTCGCGATTGGGGTGGGGCGAATTTTTTATCAAAGTTTTCCTCGCATCTCCATGGCGATTGCCAACGGGGAGTTTTATGAAAATCAGACGCTTTTATCAGCCGTGGAACATGCGCTAACAAATAAAAGTAATTTACACCTTATGGGCTTGGTTTCTCCGGGAGCAGTCCACGCTTCTGACGAGCATTTGTATGCATTGTTGGAATTGTGTAAACGAAAAAAACTTGATCGCGTTTTCGTACACGCATTTTTAGACGGACGAGATACGATATTTAACAGTGGATTAGGATTTATTGAATCACTGGAGAAAAAGATGAAAGAATTGAAAACCGGTACGATCGCCAGTTTATCCGGTCGTTATTATGCAATGGATCGCGACAACCGCTGGGATCGAATTCAAAAAGCGTATGAAGCCATTGTTTTGGGTAAGAGCGATCAAGTTTCGGATTCAGCTACGAAAGCTATTAAAGAATCTTATGAAAAATCCGTTTATGACGAAGAGCTTGTTCCAACTGTAATTCAACATAGAGGAAAGCCCGTGGCAACAGTGCAGGATAATGACGCGTGTATTTTTTTCAACTTTCGACCGGATCGCGCCCGTCAGCTTACAAAAGCGTTTGTCTTGCCGAGTTTTGAAAAGTTTGAGCGCACGCAGATCAAAAATCTCTTTTTTGCGACTTTTGCAGAGTATGAAAAAGATTTACCTGTTCATGTAGTGTATCCACCTCAAATAGTCGATACTTGTCTGGCGAAGATTATTTCAGACGCCGGCTTAAAGCAGTTGCACATTGCGGAAACTGAGAAATACGCTCACGTTACGTTTTTCTTGAACGGCATGAAAGAAGAGGAGTTCCCGGGTGAAGATCGTGTGATCATTCCGTCTCCCGGAGTTTCCAGTTATGACAAGGCACCGGAAATGTCGGCATTTAAAATATCCGAAAGGATTGTGCAGGAGATCACCAAAGGCACATATGATTTTATCGTGTTAAATTTTGCAAATCCTGACATGGTTTCACATACCGGAGATGAGCAGGCCACGATCAAGGCGAATGAAGCCACGGATAAGGCTTTGGGGCAGGTTGTGAATGCGGCGTTGGCAGTTGGTGGCGTGGTTGTCATTACAGCAGATCATGGGAACGCAGAAGAGGTGAAAAATCTTACAACAGGCGAAATTGATAAAGAACACTCTACGAATCCCGTGCCTTTTGTTATTGTTGGTAAGCAGTTTGAGGGATTTAAAGCACCGAGCGGAGATGTGATCGGCGGAGATTTGTCCTTAACTCCGGCAGTTGGTGTTTTGGCAGATGTGGCACCAACAATTCTAAAAATTATGGAATTGCAGCAACCATCTGAAATGACAGGGAGCGCGTTGATTTAGCTGGTAGCTTGTAGCTGGTAGGTTGTGGTTTTTTTTCTGTCATTTCGACCGGAACGAAACGTAGTGTAGTGGAGCGGAGAAATCTTTTCGAAAAGATCTCTCCGCGTTGGTCGAGATGACAACAGCCTTTATGAAAAACGTCACCAAGGTTATAAAAACCCTGCAAAAGCATTACACCAAAAAGGGGGATATGGATTTGGGTTCGGCAGAGAAAACATTGATTGGCACACTGCTTTCTGCGCGCACAACTGATGTGCAGGTTTTAAAAGTTTTTCCGGGGTTTCGGAAGAAGTTTCCGAATTTTCGAGCGCTGGCAAAAGCTCGTATTTCCAATATAGAAAAAAGCGTCAATTCCATCGGGTTGTATAAATCCAAGGCAAAAGCGTTGAAAGGGCTGGCGCAGATAATCGTGCGTGATCATAAAGGAAAAGTTCCAAAAGAGATGGAAGATCTTATCAAGTTGCCGGGTGTGGGTAGGAAAACTGCGAATTGTTTGCGATACTATGCATTTGGAATTCCCGGAGTTTGCGTTGATACACACGTGTTTCGGATAACGCATCGCTTGGGCTGGACGCGCTCAAAAACACCGGAAAAAGTTGAACAAGATATAATGAAAATTGCGCCCGATAAACTGTGGGGAGAAATCAACCGCACAATGGTCCATTTCGGACGTGACATTTGTAAACCCAGAAAACCCGAATGCTGGCGATGTCCAATCTCCAAATGGTGTGAATTTAAACCTAAAACACGTAACACAAAACAATAAACATGTCATCTCGAGCGCAGCCGAGAGATCCCGTTCAGAAGAGATTTCTCCGCTTCGGTCGAAATGACAAATCATATGTTATTCGAACTTCAACTAATATCCTCAATACAACAAGTAGCAACCTCCAGTCCGCTGCTTATTGCGCTCGTCGATTTTTTAGCGCGCTGGCTCGTCCTGGCTTTCGCAGTGCTCGCGGTTTTTCTCGTTGTTAGCAATCGGAAGAAATATAGACATGCTGTATTAGAAGCGGCCTGGGCCGGGATCTTGGCTTTAGTTCTAAGAATCGGTCTTTCCAATATCATCCAACGACCGCGACCATTTATGATGCCGCAAGACGTGGATCTGACTTTTTCCAGACTCATTCCATTCCCAGTGGGCTCGTCTTTCCCATCCGGTCACACTGCTGTGGTATTCGCAATCGCAGCTGCCTTTGCATACGCCAATCCGCGTTTGGGCATAGCTGCATTCATTGTAGCTTTCTTGGTAGCGTTTGGACGTCTGGCTGCCGGGGTACATTATCCCACTGACATTTTAGGCGGAATTGTGGTTGGTCTCGTATCCTTCTGGTTTGTACGTTTCATGCATCATCAGCTGCGCAAACGAGATATAATCAAATCCGCGGAAATTCACAAACACGAATGAAAAAACTTTTCACACTAGCGATAATAATTATAGCTGCTTTGGCCGCGTTTTTTTGGTTTGTGCCAGCAGCGTGGATAAGCTTTTCATTACCTAACACGCCAAATACCAGAATCGAAATTACCGAGGGTCTTACTGCAGACAGGGTCGCAGATCTTTTGGTGGAAAAAGGAATAATCGCCTCCGCTTTTAAATATAAAATTTTTGCGCGTATAAATTCCGATGCAGGAAGTCCTATGACAGGGGAGTATGATCTCAAGGCCGGCATGAATTTTAAGCGCATTGCGCGTATTTTGGCGCTAGGTCCGGTGCGTAAGGAGCTGTCAGTTCGGATCATTGAGGGGTGGACAATCTATGACATTGAAAAAGCTCTGATTGAATTGGGGGTGGAAGTGCGACCCAGTGATTTTTTAGCAGAACGGTTTGAAGACGATTTTGAGTTTTTAAAGGATCTGCCAAAGGACGCAACTTTAGAAGGTTATCTTTATCCGGATACTTATCGAGTTTGGGAAGATGAATTACCGGATGCACTGTTTCGTCGTCAGCTGCAGGAGTTTCGTTTGAAGACTGTGGGATATGATGATGAGGCAAAGCGGCAGGGCAGGACTTTTCACGATATTGTTATTCTCGCGTCCATTGTGGAAAAAGAAGCGCGACATGATGAGGACCGGCCGATTATCTCTGGCATTTTTATGAATCGTCTGAATATTGGAATGGCACTGCAGTCTGACGCCACGTTGAATTATGTGACTCGCAGTGGGAGGGACCGGGGTACTGCCGAGGATTTGGCAAATGAGTCACCTTATAACAGCTATAAATACAGGGGATTGCCACCTGGGCCAATTGGAAATCCTGGTAAGCCATCTTTGGATGCGGCCATGAATCCAACAGATACGGCATATTGGTATTTTCTAACGGATGAGGATGGCAAGGCTTATTTTGCACGCACTTTGGATGAACATAGCCAGAATAGATACAA
>JAHIUG010000001.1 GCA_018817245.1 Patescibacteria group bacterium
CACTCCGTTTGGACGAGCAGTAAACCATATCTTGAACCGATGGCGTGAGTGAAAAATGAGAGGCCTCACGGCCTCTCATTTGTCCACAGGTTTTGATTGACTGGGATATAGGTAGTTATGTGACCCGAGCGTAACGCAGTGAAGCGAGAGCGCAGCGGGGCGCGACCAACGGGAGCGAGTCAATTTTCAAAAATTAACCCTCCTTTTGGTAAAATTCTATGACATTTCCTTCCGTATCTTTAACTTGAAAAATTTGGTATTTCTCAATCTTTTCCAGCGGCATTACAATTTCACAATTTTTACTTTTTACCAAATCTAACATTTTATTTACATCTTCAACTTGAATATTTGGAACAACATTATTGCCGCTGGAAACTTCTTCGCCATCAACTGCCGGATTAAAAAGAAGGAAGGAAATGTTGCCGAGATCAAACGAGCTCATACGCTCATCTTTGGAAGATACCTTAACATCAAAAATATCTTCATAGAATTTTACCGCCCTGTCCATATCTTTGACGGCTAAATACATTGCTTTGATTTGTGGTTTCATAGTCATAAGTTAATTATAAGGGTTTATATAGTTTTTGGTTAATTTTTGAAAATTGATTTCACATAACGTTTCGCAGTATGCGATGTTCACTGGCTGTATAATATCGCACGAAGTGCGGTACAGCCAGTGAATATGGGCGGAGGCTTTTGCAAAAAGCCGTAGCCGCATACTGCGTGTTATGTGTTGTAACGTAAATTTTCTGTTTGGCGTGAGCCAAACAACAAAAGAACAAATAATTTTATACTTTACTGAAATCGTCCTCGTATGGGAGTAATTCTTTTAGCTTTGCCGTTCTGTTTTTGCTAAGAATAACCTCTGTTTCCGTGTTGCCTTTGTCTATTTGGCGCATGAACTCACGGCATCTGCCACATGGATGCAAAACAAAAACTCCTTTCTTCTTGTCTTTCCAGACGGCGACGATCTTTTTGATCCCATATTCGCCTGCGGTTATCATGCTACCGATAGCGTTGTGTTCTGCACAAAACCCCATGCTGGACATTGTATCTATGCAAACGCCAGTGTAGACGTTGCCTTTTTCTGAAAGCAATGCACACCCGACGTCGCCGGAAGTAAAGTCACCAATCCTTTTTGTTTTAATAGCAGATGCCGCGAGTTTTATCAGTTTTTCATTTGTCATAAGTGTATAAAATTATTTGTTCTTTTGTTTGCTCCGAAGGAGCTAAGAAAATTTAGGTTATTGCATATAACTGGTTTTTATATAAACTTTTTGATTGTTAACCAACGATATTCGTATGTTATCTGAACTATTTAATCCCAGCCGCAGCCTTGATAAATCCAAGAAATAAAGGATGCGGGTGGAATGGGCGAGATTGGAATTCTGGATGGAATTGTGAGGCCATGAAAAATGGATGATCGCGGTACTCGATTATTTCGGCTAGTTTTCCGTCTGGTGAAAGTCCAGAAAATACTACGCCTTTTTCTTCCATCTCTTTTCTATATTTCGGATTAGCTTCGTATCTATGACGGTGGCGCTCGTGGATCAATGGCTCGCCATATAATTCCCAAGCTTTAGTCCCCTCTTTTACTTCGCAAGGATAAGATCCAAGACGCATAGAAGCTCCATAATCACTGCCTTTAACTTTATCAACCTGCTCTTCCATTAAACAAATAACCGGATGTTTTGCCTCTGGATTAATTTCGTATGTGTTTGCATCTTCCCAGCCCAATAAATTCCGAGCGGCTTCTATCAGTGCTAATTGCATTCCATAACACAAACCAAGATATGGGATCTTATTTTCGCGTGCGTATCTAATTGTTTCAAGTTTGCCCTCAACTCCCCGCGTCCCAAAACCTCCGGGGATGATAATTCCATCCAGTTCTTTTAGATTCGGCTCTAATGTTTCCGGTCTCTGTTCAAAGTCTTCGCTATTCAACCATATAATCTCCGGTTTACGATGAACAAACCAACATGCGTGTTTTATGGCTTCCAGAACAGACAAATAAGAATCAGACAACACAAAATCGCCTGTGGAAAAATATTTTCCAACCACACCAATGCGCACTGGAGTTTTTGAGGCTTTGATCCGCTTATTGAGATTTATCCAATCATCCATCTTTGCCGGCTTTTTCACGAGTTCGAGTTTTTCGATTATTCGATCTGTTACATTTTCTTTATCAAACTTTAGCGGAACTTCATAAATGGATTCCAAATCAGGTGCGGAGATTACATCCTCCAAATCCACATTACAGCTTGTACTGATCTTTTGTTTTCTTGGCGCGTCAACCGGATGAGTGGAGCGGCAGACAATCATATCCGGCTGCAACCCTGCTGTGTTAAGTGTGCGGCAAGCATACTGTGTTGGTTTGGATTTCATTTCACCAACACTGCTCAACACAGGAAGATATCCAACCAAAATCACAAAAACACTTTTTCGCGCTTCGATTTGCATCATGCGACAAGCTTCCAAAAACATTATGTTTTGATATTCGCCTACTGTTCCGCCGATCTCAATCAAAGTTACATCCGCATCAGCGTCTTTTGCCGCTTTCTTCAATCGACTGATTATTTCTAAAGGAATGTGCGGAACAGCCTCAACAGTCCTGCCTCCGTAGCCAAGCGCGCGCTCTCGATTTATTACTGTGAGATAAACGCTACCGGATGTCATGCAACTATTTTTATTCAGATCCTCATCCAAAAAGCGCTCATAATTACCAAGATCCTGATCTGTCTCCAATCCGTCGCGCGTAACAAAAACCTCGCCATGTTCGACGGGGTTCATCGTGCCAGGATCCACATTTAGATAAGGGTCCACCTTTACTGCTGTAACTTTAAGCCCACGAGCCTTAAGAAGGGCTCCGATTGAAGCGGTGGCCACTCCTTTGCC
>JAHIUG010000097.1 GCA_018817245.1 Patescibacteria group bacterium
AAGCGATTTTCCGGAGGCCACACGTTAAGCGACGAGGACTGAAGGGCGCGCCCAAAGCGTGCCTTTTCCTCAACACGGCATTGGGGGATCTCACAGAAAAAGCATACCATTTCTGGTATGCTTTCATTATACGAACACGGCATATCTGGTTACGGCTTTTATACAAAAGCCTCCACCCATATTTTGTTCCGCTACGCTCCATAAAACATCAGATATGCCGAAACGTTGTGGCGAAATCTCTGAGCTAGTTTTATAAAAATTATTATTGACCCATCTTTCCGCATATGCGCAAAAATGGGTCAATAAAAAACCTCTCTTCACTACGACAAACTTCTTAAAGCCTGACGAATTCGTTCTGAAACATCTGTTATAGATGAATCAATTTCCTTCATGGCATCGCGTGCTTGACTGGAAGAATAGCCGAGAGAGACAAGTGCATCAACCACCTCTCGATCCCCTGTGGGTTCTTTCTGTTCTTCCACGAGCTGTCCTTTTAATTCAAGTATAATTTTTTGCGCGGTTTTCTTTCCTATGCCCGGCACAGAAGTTAGCGTTGCAAGGTCTCCGCTCATAACAGCGGTACGCACGGTTTCGAGCGTACCAACTGACATTATTGTTAATGCGGCTTTAGGGCCAACTCCTGAAATCGAAATCAACTTTTCAAACATCACCAATTCCTGATGAGATTCAAAAGCAAAAAGATTGCGCGCATCTTCTCGAACATTATCGTGTATATATAAAAATTTATCCTGACCTACCAGAAAAGAAGCAAGAGCCGGAATGGATGCGCGGATTTTATAGCCAACCCCGTTCGTTTCTAAAAGCGCGTGGGAGGCGTGGACCTCTATTATTTTCCCCCTTAAAGATCCGATCATAAGCGGTATTGTGTATACTTTTTCTTTTAACTAATTTTAATCAATCCAATTTTAATTTCTTTGCCGTCCAATTTTACTTCACTTGTCTCTTTCATCTTGTTAGAAATTGAACTGGTTACAGAAAGGCTCTCAGCTTTAAACTCTTTTGCCACAGATTCCTGCACGCTTTCAAACAGTTTTTTTAGATCAGCATCTGCTGTCGTTACTTCTGCTGCGACAACGTCATTTGGAACTAAGCCAGCTTGCTTACGCAGATTCATAAAGTGACGAACGAGCTCGCGCGCCAAACCTTTTCTTTTCAACTCAGGCGTGATCCTTGTATCGAGTTCCACTCTCCATTTTTGTGGCTCCTCAATATCTTTTGCTCCACCTTTAAGTTTAACTTCCTCAACATTCAATTCATCGCGAATCAGCTTTATGATTTCTGGCCGTTCCTCAAGTCGAGATACTGTTGTGGCGTCGCTCATAAATACTGTGATATTTGACAGCGCCTGGCGAACCGGAATCTTGGAACTCGCGCGAGCCTCCAGGCCGTGTGTAACAACATCACGCGCCCACTTCATATCATCCAGCAACACACTATCAATCAGCCGCTCATCTGGTTTTGGCCACTTGTCTAAGTGTACCGAATCCTTTACGCCCCCCATGTCCCCATATAGTTTCTCCGCGAAAAATGGAGCGAATGGCGCCATTAACAAAGACATTTCAAGCAGAACTTCCTTAAGAGTGCGCAATGCATCCGCACGATCATATTTATCTTCACTCTTAATCCTCTCCCTAGAACGCCTTAGCCACCAGGTAGAAAAATCATCTATAAACGGTCTAAGAGTGCGCGTTGCCTCAACCAGATCATAATTATCCATTGCATCAGTCATCTTCATCTCCAACTCCATTAGACGCGAAAAAATCCAACGATCCAAAACATGAGATGAACGAGGCTTTGTTATCTTTATCTTTTTATCCCCTGAGTACGTGAGGAAAAAATTACGTATGTTCCAAAGCAAACCCAAAGTATTGCGCTGTATCATCTGACAATCGTCAACAGAGAAGTTCAGCTGCTCAGCACGCAGTACTGGAGAAGATAAAAGATAGAGCCGTAATGAATCTGAGCCCAGTGTTGTCATAACATCCCAAGGATCCGGATAGTTCTTAAGTTTCTTGGACATCTTCTTCCCGTCTTCCGCCATTACGAGACCGGTTACCACAACATCTTTAAAAGCCGGTTTGTTGAATAAAGCTGTGGCCAACACGTGCAAACTGTAAAACCATCCACGCGTTTGATCCTGTGCCTCTGCAATAAAATCAGCCGGATAATTCGCGTCAAACCAATTTTTATTCTCAAACGGATAGTGTTCAGAAGCGTATGGCATGCTACCTGACTCAAACCAACAATCAAAAACTTCAGGCACGCGAGTCATGTTGCCACCACAAGAACACTTCATCTCTACTCCATCTATATCCGGTCGATGCAAATCCATTTCCTTTTCCTGATCAAGTTCCGCCACAGAACCAACTACTTTGATTTGATCGCATTTTTCACAAGTCCAAACAGGTAATGGCGCTCCCCAATAACGAGTTCGCGAAATACACCAATCCGGTGCGCCCCCCAATCCTTTTCCAAAACGCCCTTCCTTAAAATGATCCGGGTGCCAGTTGATTTTTTTAGCTGTTTTCAAAAGATTCTTTTTCAGTTCAGTCACATCCACGTACCAGGCCGGTTGCGCCTTATGTAAGAGTGCAGTATTGCAACGCCAGCAAACCGGCACGGTGTGAACATCGCGCTCAGAACGATACAAAAGTCCGCGCTCCTCTAAATCCTCAATAACTTTTTCATCTGACTCTTTAACGGGCATGTTTGCGAATGGACCGATCTCCGGCTTTTGTCGTCCCTCCTCATCAACTGTAATCAAAACAGGAAGATCATATTTTTTAGCAGCCTGAAAATCCTCTTCACCAAATGCAGGAGCTGTGTGCACTAAGCCAGTTCCGTCTTCAGCACTCACATAATCCATGGTTACAACACGGTACGCCTTTTTATCTACCGGCATGAAAGTATAAAGCGGCTCATATTCTATTCCCTCAAGCTCTTTGCCTTTCAATCGCGAAATAACTTCAAATCTAGCCTCCCCATTCGTCTTAAGTGGATAATGCTGCTTAAGAACTTCATTCATTCGATCCTTTGCAAAAATCAAAGTTTCATTCGTTTCATCCATATGCACCTTAACGTAAACCAAATCAGGATGAGCTACTATTGCAACGTTAGCCGGCAACGTCCAAGGTGTTGTCGTCCATGCCAAAAAATAGGTGTCCTTCTCGCCCTTCACTTTAAACTTAACTGTAATCGCAGGATCTTCGTGTTCCTCATATGAATCACCCATGGCGATTTCAAAATTTGAAAGCGGTGTTGCGCAACGAGGACAATAAAGCGAGACTCGCAGATCCTTGTAAACAAATCCTTTTTTGTAGAGTTCGGAAAACACCCACCAAACAGATTCGATGTATGTGTTGTCCATGGTCTTATAAGCATTTTCAAAATCAACCCAGCGACCCAAGCGTTTCACATACCGCCCCCACTCCTGTGCGTAAGTCATGACTGACTCACGACAAGCTTTGTTAAACTTACCAATTCCGTATTTCTCAATGTCGCGCTTAGAACCGAGCTTCAAATCTTTTTCCACCAAATTTTCAATCGGCAAGCCATGACAATCCCAGCCCCAACGACGCTGAACGCGATAGCCCTTCATGGTCCAGTATCTTGGCACTGCGTCTTTTAGCGCAGACTGAAGAAGATGACCATAATGAGGAAGACCGGTTGCAAATGGAGGGCCATCATAAAAAGCATAGGTTTTATTTTCAGACCGCTCCTCAATTGAGCGTTCGAAGATGCGCTCCTTCTCCCAAAAAACAGCGACCTCTTCTTCAATCTTTGGATAATCCGGCCGGTTTGATGGTTCTTGTGTTGGTTGCTCTTTCTTTGGCATAACTTCTAGCTTCAAGCTTCTAGCTTCTAGCTTCTAATTTATAGCCTTTACTATGCGTTTTTTAAGTCCTTTGGTCAAGAGAAATAAAAAACTCAGAAGTAAGGACCTCTGAGCTTTAGGAAAAACAATGAGCGCTAGCTTTTCACAAGCACAGGCACTGCGTATCCAGGAAGAACGGTTTGCTCCCATTCCACGTTCAACTGATAACGCCCGATGTTCGGCAAGCCGACTGCACTTGGAACGCCCTGCCAATCTCCAGTGCACCTTGCATTCACTTGCAACCCAGAAAAATGTACATGTGGTATACCTCTTTTCCCGAGACGGTTTGCCCAATGTGTGTGAAGCGCAACAGTGGCAAACATCTCAATGTGCGGAGACGTGTTTGGATCTCGTACGTCAAGCGGAGCCTGATTGCAATTTGCCTCAAGATCAATCACCACCCACCTGAGACACGGCTCGATCTTTATTCCGTCAATAAGCCTGAGTCTATGTTCTCCTCCACCTAGTAACGAATCGCGACCGGCAAAAGCTCTTTTCCTTGCTATCACCGTGCTGTACGCGTCAAATGATCGTTGCAAGCTGCTCTTGCCTCTTGCGGGATGCAAGTAAGCCACCAAACTAACAGCAACCAATCTTCCTTCAGGCCACTCGGGCTTGCTCCTCACAGCTTTATCGAACTGAACAGAAGTAATGCCCCAACCATACAGTTGGCTCCACCTTCGCATTTTTTCCAATTGCCGACCCAAAGGAGTAAATTTACCTTTGACCAGATCTGTTCTCACCCGTGCCTCCTTTGTTAAGTGATATTTGACGTTTCGCTTTTCGCAATTCGTATTTTATTGACAAGATACTGCCTGATACTAAAGCGTAAATCGGCCGAGATGTCAATATCCAAGCTTTTGAGTTAAAATTAATATATGAAAATTTCCAAAATATACATTGGTGCTGATCACGCAGGTTTTAAGCTTAAAGAGCGAATAAAGCAATATCTGATTGATCGAGGTTATGATGTACATGATGTATCTCTTAAATTTATTCCCGAAGACGATTACCCGAAATACGGAAAAGCGGTTGCGCAGGCTGTGGCCAAAGACAAAGAAGCGCGCGGTGTTTTAATCTGCGGCACTGGAGTAGGTGTGTCCATTGCGGCAAATCGTGTAAAAGGCGCACGAGCTTTCGACGCACATACCGCAGATGAAGCAAGGCTAGCACGCGAACATAATGACGCGAATATTATTGCTTTATCCGGGTGGGAAATGAAATTATCTGACGCCATGAAACTAATTCGCGTTTTTCTGAAAGAGCCTTTTGCTGATGCCGAACGACATCATCGTAGAGTTAAACAATTAGATCAATGAATAATCAACTTATTCCAACATTACTGGTTCATGACGAAGAGACATTTCGTGATCGTTTAAGATTGGTGGAAAAAGATTTCGAAATTCTACAAATAGATATTATGGACGGAGCATTTGTTCCGAACCGGACTTGGTTTGATAAAGAAGTTATTGAAGACCTGGATACTCCGGCGAAATTCGTGCTCGATCTCATGGTTTATAATCCGCATTTTTATATTGATGAAACTCGACATATCGATTCAATCAAACGCTATATCTGGCACGTGGAAGTAAAAGTAAATCACATAACACTTATTAATACTTGCCATGATCTAAAGAAAGAAGCTGGGCTCTCCATCAA
>JAHIUG010000098.1 GCA_018817245.1 Patescibacteria group bacterium
GATCCCGCAAAATGCCGTAGACGTGACAGCAGCGGTTTTAAAGAAACCCGTCCCTGGAGCAAGCTTGCCGAATTCATTGGAACGCGCGCCAGCCGGATCAGGGACAGCCGGAACTCCTGCCTTACCATCAGGCGCTGATCAGTCAATTATCTTTAATACAACGGATCGTGAATATATTGATGTTGAAAATATTGACCTATGGCATAAATACATGGAAGATTTGAAGAAGAAGAAAGATAATTAAGTATCAATGACCAAGCACGAATGACTAATGACGAATTATGGTGGTCATTTTTATCTAATCCCTACCTTCATTCGTCATTCGGATTTGGTCATTCGTCATTATCTACCCAGATCCCTTCCTTCATTCGTCATTAACCATGTCACGTATTCCCCGTTATTCACCGTCCAGACCAAGAGAACTGCCGAAAACCAGGTGGCTTTTTTTGGGCGTGATAATGGTTTTATTGGGATTAGCTCTTGCATTTAAGTTGGGACAGTTGCAGATAACGGATCGTGAATTATATAAGGTTTTGGCTTCTGATCAGCATGATTTGCAAGCACAGCTTTTGCCAACGCGCGGCCGGATTTTGGTTCGTGATAAATCGGATGATCGTCTTTATCCACTGGCAACAAATCATGAAGTGTGGACTGTTTATGCGGTGCCGAGAAGCTTGGAGGATCCAATCGCCGCAGCACATGTGCTGGCTGAAATAGTGAATATTCCGGATGTGGATTTGGTTACACGTTTCAATAAGCCGGATGATCCTTATGAGGTTGTGATAAAGAATGCGTCAAAAGAATTGGTTGAAGAAATTCAAGCCAAGGAAATTAAGGGCATTGGTTACGTTCGCACGAGCGCCCGATTATATCCGGAACAAGGAGTGAGCGGACAGTTGATCGGATTTGTTGGTTCCGATTCCGAGCAAACTCAGGTTGGTAAATATGGGATTGAGGGGTCGTTTGATAGTTTATTGGCCGGCAGAGCGGGTTCTATTTTCGCTGAAAAAGACGCGAGCGGCCGTAGACTGGTAATGGCGGATAGTGAGATTACAGAGGCAACCGATGGCGCGGACATTGTATTAACTATTGATCGTACTATCCAATATCAGGCATGTAGTTTGATTAAGGAGGCTGTTGGGAAGCACAGCGCGGATTCCGGCTCCATAATTATAATGGAGCCTAACACAGGGGCGATTATGGCGATGTGTTCATTTCCTGATTTTGATCCGGCTGAATTCGGTAAAGCCGACAGTATCTCTGTATATAATAATCCGGTTACACTTGGAACATATGAGCCGGGATCAGTGTTTAAGCCATTTGTTATGGCAGCTGGCTTGGATACTCAAAAGATTAGTCCGAACACAACTTATACTGATGAGGGTTCAATAAAGTTTGGGCCTTACACTATCCGCAATTCAGACGGCAAAGCTTACGGTTTGCAGACAATGACTCAGGTTTTGGCAGCATCTTTAAATACCGGGACAATTTATGTACAGCGGTTGATCGGCAAGGAAACTTTTCTCAAATATGTAAAAGCATTCGGTTTTGGTGCGCTAACGGAAATAGAACTGACGCCGGAGAGTAAAGGCGATATTTCGTCTTTGTCGAAAAGCGGTGAGATTTACGCAGCAACAGGCTCTTACGGTCAAGGTTTGTCAGTAACGCCACTTCAAATCGTTGCGGCTTTTGGCGCGCTTGCAAACGGCGGCAAGTTGATGCGACCTTACGTAGTCGAAGAGATCATTCATGCTGATGGCACGCGAGAGCGCACAAAACCGCAAGAAGTCGGGCAGCCGATTGACTCGCGCACTTCCCGCTTGATCTCCGGTATGTTGGTTGCAGTGGTAGAGGAAGGACACGGAAAGAGGGCGGGAGTACCGGGATATTGGGTTGGTGGAAAAACCGGAACCGCCCAAGTTGCAAAAAGTAACGGACCGGGTTATGAGACAGATGTCACAATCGGCTCTTTTGCCGGTTTTGCGCCGATTAGCGACCCTCGTTTCGTAATGCTTGTAAAGATTGATCATCCCAGAGATGTGCAGTGGGCTGAATCATCAGCAGCCCCGCTTTTTGGACAAATGGCCAAATTTCTGCTGACATACATGCAAGTCCCACCAGAGAGAGAGGCGAATTACGTGGCACCGCCACCACCAGCGCCACCTGAATCAGAGCCGGCAGAGGATTTGAGTGAAGGAGGGGAAGCGGAGGAGTAAATCACTCTGTCATCCTGAACGGAGTGAACGAACGAAGCGAGAGAACGTAGCTGAAGGATCTAGCCGCTCAGAATTACAAGGCCAGATCCTTCGACTGCGCTACGCCCTTCGGGACTCCGCTCCGCTCAGGATGACAAAAGAGATTCGTATATTTCGTGTAAGATTCGTAATTTCGTAGACAAGTTATATGAAAAAGTTTTTGCAAAAATATCTGGGCGCTTGCGCTCGACGAGCGATTTTAAGAGAAAAAACCCGTGTTATTGCTGTAGCCGGATCAGTTGGTAAAACATCTACAAAACACGCAATTGGTATTGCCTTAGGAGCGTATGAGACAGGATCCAGAGTACGAGTTTCATCCAAAAATTATAATAACGAATGGGGAGTGCCGCTTACAGTTTTTAATCGGGATGCGCCGGGCAGGAACATTTTTTCGTGGATTGGATTACTACTCAGGGCGACTCTAACGGGTTTAGGATTAGGGAATATAGGCGCTCGGACATTAGTATTGGAATACGCAACAGATCACCCCGGAGATTTGGCATATCTTATTTCTATCGCGCAGCCGGAAATTGCTGTGATGACTGCTATCGGTCCGGAACACACGGAGTTTTTTGAAACAGTTAGAGCTGTGGCAGAAGAGGAGCTGACTATCATTAAAAGTCTGGATAAGGACGGAGTGGCAATTCTCAATGGTGATGATTCCGAAGTCATGGAAGGAAGGGAAATGACCGAGGCTACTGTTGTTGCATTCGGCGAGTGTGATTCTTGTGATATTAGATTAGAGTCATGCGATTTGGTTTATAACGAACAGGATCCGGGTGCATCCGGACTTGATGTAAAGATTGCGGCAGTGGAAAAGCCCGTGCACGCGCATTTAAGGGGTGTGTTTGGAACTCCGCACGCGCTCGCCGTTACTGCAGCTTTGGCAGTGGTTTATGCGTTGGATGAGGATTTTTATGAGGCTGCAGATCGATTGGAAAAGGAGTATCACGGCATGCCTGGTCGCACACGTATCTTGTCTGGCATTAAGCACACAGTTCTTTTAGATGATAGTTACAATTCCTCTCCTTTGGCTGCACATTCTGCGATTCGCGATCTCATATCTTTTCCAATTACAGAAGGTAGAAAGAGGATTGCTGCCATGGGTGACATGTTGGAGTTGGGGAATTTAGCAGAGCAAGCGCATGAAGATTTGGGGCGTAAAATTGCTGAAGCCGGTATTGACATTTTGGTTGTTTGTGGTACACTCGCGCACATTGTTGCAGATGCAGCTAAAGAGGCTGGCATGAGTGAAGAGAACATTTTTGTTTTTGATAAAAGTACGGAGGCAGGTTTATTCATTCAAGATCGGATGAAATCTGGAGATGTAATTCTCATCAAAGGTTCACAAGGCTCGCGCATGGAAAAGATTACAAAGGAGCTCATGGCAGAGCCACTCCGAGCTACAGAACTTCTTGTGCGACAGGAAGCTAAATGGAAATAATATGGCGCCTTCGTCTAATGGTTAGGACGTCAGGTTCTCATCCTGAAAACAGGGGTTCGATTCCCCTAGGCGCTACCAATGCAATAACCACCGAAAGGTGGTTTTTGTGTTGGTAGATCGGGAATCGAACAGGAGGAAAAATAAAGAGGCCGCACAGCTCAAGTTGTGAGCGGTGCGGCCTTGGCGCGGCGACGATGTGGGGAGAGGTTCTTGTTCTGCCCTTTTCCGACTTACGTCGGGAGTTGCAATTACCCTTTTAGGAACCCGTTGGGTTCACCCTAACATCGTTTTGCGCTAGTGGGTTTCAGTCAGCGTCAGCTTCCTAAGGCTCGTCGTTCTTCTTGTTGAAGAGTTTGTCGACAAGCTCTTGCACCAGCTCTTCCGCGAATTCCATGACCTCCCCGAATGGGGCGTCGATGGCCTTGGCAATGTTCCCAAGTTCCCGACGAAAATCCGGACCCAGGCGCATGCCTTTGCGATGGAGCTGATGCTTGAGAAAGAGGACGGCGATTTCACCCTTGCGTACATTGTCCATGATGGACACCTCCGTAACGAACGTACCACGAGACCCTCGCGGCGGGGGACACCGACTTCTGTCAATGACGGAGTCATATATAACACAAAAACAGCTTCCTGTCAACGGTTTTTGTGTTGATAGATCGGGAATCGAACAGACATGCTGTTCAGTGATCGAATATAGAATAGATAAAAAAATTAAACTATTTTGATGCGGTCGCACTTAAATAGTATAATTTGTGCATCTATGTCTAGACGTAAGTTTGATATAAGTAGTGAAAAAGTACAGTTAGTACTCAATCTCCTGAAGTTAACAGGTGGCATTGCCTTTGTTCTTCTATTCCCTAATGCAGTGCAGCTCCTAGCTCCGAAACGACGAAAATTTTACTCAGATAAAGATTTTCGAAAAACCGCCTATTATTTAAAACGTCGTGGCGATATTTGTTTCGTAGACAAGAAAGGTAAAAAATATGTTGAATTAACCAAACAGGGTCTAGAAAGGTTAAGAAATATTGATGATTTTCAAATTAAGAGACTAAATCACAATCCAGATTCATGGGATGGCAAGTGGAGAATTGTTATTTTTGATATTCCTGAAAATGAACGATCACTACGAAATGCATTTAGAAGGAAATTAAGAGAGTTAGATTTCAGACATCTGCAAGGAAGCGTTTGGATTTGTCCGTATGAAGTCAGAGGCGATATTCGTGAATTACGTAAAGCCGGAGGATTTGAGGAGATATACATTCAGTGTATTTTGGCCGAAGAATTTGATGAGGAAAAGGAATACAGAAATAAATTTAAACTTAAGTCAAAGAAATAAATTAGATTATTTCTATGCGGCCGCATCAAAATAGTATAATTTATATTTAAAGGATTATATTAATGAAATGGTTTCATTTTTGCGCGATTAAAAAAGACCTCCGGAGACGGGGGTCTTTTTGAGTAGAAGTACGAAATTCGGACAAGCTCTATGAGCTGCGCGATGGATGCGTGATCTGCAGCCGCTCGAAGAGCGCGAAGATCTCTGGAGTGGTCATGATACGTACTTCTTCTGTAACAATGGGAGCACAGACCCATGCGATGTAGAGCATGAGCGCCTCGTCCCAGAGCTCTGGCAGACCAGAGAATGAGAAGACATGGTTACGAGCGCGAATTGCACCGCTGTAATGATCTAGGTCTTCATTTCGGCTTTGCCGGCTCGTTGTATGTTCAGGATGTTTCCATAATCGTGTGGCTTTTTCTATGGAAAAAGAGCGATATTTTTCATTTTTGTCTGAAGGAACTTCTCCCATAGGGTCGTATACGAGGATCATTCCGTCTTCACTGATCAGACAGAACCATCCGCCCTTCCTCCACTTTTCATCTTCGTCCAGGTGCTTAGGCATTTCAACAAGCACCATTTTCAGAAGCTCGCAGATTTCAGCTACTTTTTCTATATTCAATTTTCGTCCTCCTTTTTGGTGAACTGATTTAAACCCAAAACTATCCGCTTGTCAATGGCAGCTGCATAACCAATTTTATGATATTCTATAAGTCATGCCGACTTATTTGACAAAGAGTCACATACTTACCAACGTCCCCATTTTTCAACCGAATCAGAAAGTGCGTCAGGCCAAGCTGATTCTGGAGAAAAATAATAAGTGGGATAGTGTTAATTATGTGTATCTGCTGGATAAGAAAAAACACTTAAAAGGCATTTTGTCCGTCAAGGAATTATTAGCTGCTCCCAATGATGCCAGGCTGATCACGCGTGCGCATAAGAATCCTGTTTCCGTCCGGCGCAACACATCAGTAGAGCGCGTTGCCACTTTGGCTATACATCACAACGTAAAATCCATGCCCGTAGTGGATAAGCGCGGCAATTTTTTAGGGGTGGTGGGTACAGACCAGATATTCGATGTTCTAAATAAAGCCGGTTTGGAAGACTCCATCCGGTACTCGGGCATTCATCTGGAAAACAGAGGTCTTCTCGATGTTTTGCGCGAGAGGATCCCGAATCTCAGCAGACGGCGCCTGCCCTGGCTGCTGGTTGGATTAACCGGTGCCATAACGGCCTCATTGTTTGTGGGAAGGTTTGAGCACTTGCTCAGAGAAGTGATTGAACTGGCTTTCTTTACCCCAGCTGTGGTTTACATGGGATCAGCAGCAGGTCAGCAGACACAGGCTTTGTTTTTGCGTGCGATAACTATAGGAGAAGTCAGGGTTTCAAAGTTTGTATTTAAAGAAATGGCAGCCGGCAGCCTTATAGGTTTGTTGATTGGTGTAATTAGTTTCGTGGCGATCTTTCTTCTGTTCAGGGATATTATAGTCGCGTTGATTGTAAGTTTGTCCATGACATTGGTTATTTTGGTAGCCAGTCCTTTAGCCGTAGGCATTACAGCAATTCTTGCTAAAAAAAGAGATCCGGCATTGGGAGCCGGACCATTTGGAACCATAATTCAGGATATTACAAGTTTGATTGTTTATTTTACAGTCGCCAGTGTCGTCCTTAATTTTTTTGGATAATTGCCATCAATACAACCCAGGTCAATTTATAAATCTTTAACGTACACAAGCAGCTTTTCGAAATCCTTCTTTTCAGGATAAATATCATAGATTTTTACGGGCTTCCAGTTTGGGAAGTTTGACGTATTGGTAATCACGACCGCACCTTTTTTTAATTCCTTTCGGAGCTTCAACTCCAAAGGCGGCATTACGTCATACCAGAGATACGTAAAGACAATATCAGCATCAGCTAAATTCAAATGTAAGATATCTTTTTTCAGAAAATTAATTTTTCGTCCCATTAATAGGGCTTTAACGTTTGCGAAAAAAATTCTCACCGTACTGAAATCTACGCCATAAACGTAAAGACGCGGGTTGTTTCTCTTTATTGTCAGACTAAGCGTGCCTCTTCCGCATCCTAAATCGTAAAAATTACCGCTTTTAAATTTATGTTCTCTAATAATTTTATCGATCGTTTCAATTGCCTTTTTTGTAGTAGGTATATCATGTCCTCTAATAATAGAATCCATGACAAAGACAAAGGATAAAACCGCAAAAGTACCAATCATCAGGAGCAACAAAAGTAGGATCATGAAGAAAAAAGTGGTCATGCGTAATATTTAAAGAATAAATCAACAATAGCTCCACCAACATTTTGCGGAATGCCGGAAGATGGAAAATGATGCAATTCAATACAAGGAAGGTTGTTTAATTCTATAATGGCGCACGGTTGGTTTTTCCAGGATAGTGAAATATCTTGTGCCAAAAAATCAATTCCAACCACTCGTACATCGAAAAACTTGGCAATATCACGAAATAACCGTAAATTGTCCGAGTGAACTTCGGGTGTTACTTCGATCAGATTACCGCCTAATTTTAGAAACGGGTCTTTTTGCAGATAAACCACCTCGTCTGTTTTGGGAATTGTAGAGAAGTCGTGTTTTTTTTCTGATAAAAGTTTCGCGGTTATTTCATTCTCTGTTATTTTATTGAGAGTGAATTCATTTTGCTGCGGCGAGCCTCTCTGAGGATCCCGATTTTTTTTATCAATTAGCTCACGAACAGTTGAGATTCCGTCACCAACAACATTTGCCGGAACTTGTTTTACACAAGCAACAAAATCAAAATCAACAACCGTTGCTCGATAAACAGAAGCGTTTGTAATAAATTTTTCCACGATAAAAGTCGGAGAGTAGATTATAGCTTTATCAATCGCCCGTTTAAGCTGTTCGCCGCTCTTTATGTCTGTTGTCACATGTCGACTTACAGAACCGCTGCGCGGCTTCACAACCAAAGGAAAACCGAGTTGGTTTGTCCCGAATCTCAGTGCTTTTTTCTTTTGCCAAAACCAAAAAGTATCGCCATCTGCAATTGGGAAATTTCTTTTTTTAAGATGATGTTTAGTCAGCGTTTTATCGTCAATAATACGGGGATTGTATTTGCTCTTAAAATCCGCGGTTGGCAAATTATCAAATCGAATAATTTTTCCATTCACCATGGCTTGCATATGGCAGGTATAACCAAAGCGCCCGCAGATCGCTTTAAATTTTATCCCCCTCTTTTTCGCTTCATCTATAAAACAGGTTGTTCGTAACTGAATATCAGAGCGCGTGAAATCGTCTTTTAATGAAACCAATTTTAAGTGAATAAAAAAATTTTCGATTAAAATATCAAAAAACCGATCAATCTTTTTGGGCAGGGATAGATTGGGTATCAGTCGATCAGTCAACTCATCTATCCAAGTGTTGATATGATGATTAGATGGCAGCGCGCAATCTTTACAGAATCTTTTCTTCTTTTGCATCATAGGATTTGACTATCAATTCGATCCAATCAGTAATAGATGTAGGCAATTAATACAATCGCGGCGAGTGCGAGGCGATACCACACAAATGCGTAAAGCGTGTGGTTTTTTAAATATTTGAGCAAATAGTGAATACAAATCAGTCCAACAACGAACGCGCTCACAAATCCGAGCGTGAGGTGAAGCGCAGAAACATCCACAATTCCGAATTGATAAACATCGAGCAGCTTTTTAAGTCCTGATCCGGTTATGATCGGCAGGGCGAGTAAAAAGCTAAAGCGCGCAGCAGTTACGCGGTTGATTCCGAGCAACAGGCCGCCGGAAATTGTGGCACCTGATCTGGAAACGCCCGGAATCAATGCCAAAAGCTGGAAACATCCGATCCACCATCCTTGTTTCGGGCTCACATTTTCGAACTTCTGCTTAGCAAGACGTTCAGCCGCAACAAACAGTAAACTGCCTGCTATAAGCGTTACTGCGACCAATAACGCGCTCCTAAACACTGTCTCCATAACATCTTCAAGAAAAAATCCGAGTGCAGCAGCAGGGATAGTGCCGAAAATCAGAGCTAGGATTAGCATGCGGTTTTCCTTCTTTACTTTCTTACCTTGGCCAATCAAATATCTGACCGCATCTCTAATCAACTCCAGCACCAACTTTCGAAAGTAAACAAAAACAGCCAGAATGGTGCCCAGCTGCAAAATCGCGTCAAATGTCAGCCCGCCCTGAGTGTTAATACCAAGAACCTCACGCATTAAAATCAAATGCCCGGATGAGGAAATTGGCAAAAACTCCGTAAGTCCCTGGATTATGCCAAGCAATAAACTGTCGAATATTGTCATATTTTCTTGTCATCCTTAGCGGAGCGGAGCGCAGTCGACCTGCCTGCCGGCAGGCAGGAGGATATAGCCCCGTATTCCTGAGCGGCCAGATCCTTCAGCTTCGTTCAGGATGACAGTAGCGGTGTATTCTAATCAAAGAGTGAGGATTTTTAAACGATGAGCGGCAAATTCTCCAATTCCATTTTTTCGCCGGTGATTACGCTTTCAATGCGATATGAGCCGTGCGTTGGTGCTTCAATGTAGCCATTCCAAGCCATTCGCGCTAAGCCGCCGCTATTTATCCAATCGAACAGCCACTCGTCTGTGTAGCGCGGATCACCCTGTGTTACGCCGCCGCCAAATTGTTTTAGCCAAACTCGATTAAATACCTCTTGCGATCCAATTGAAGGTGCCATAATAATTGGAAGTCCTATTCCCGTGTAAAATGACATTTCACTTGGCTTAGTCCACAAAATATCGGTCTTGCGTAACAGCTTTGTAAACTCATGAAAATATGTGGGCCGATCTTTGTAATAATCAACAAACACTCCTTTGCCCAACATCCTATTTAAGCCAAGTTTCTTTATTTCTTTTGTAAAGAAATCAGCGGCCAGTTTTTTCGTACCGGCAGCTAGGTGAACCTGAATTTCCTTGCGTTTGATTTTGTGTTTTAAGCTATTTATGATTTGCATACCAAGTCTTCTCTGCGCACCTGCGCCACCAACAGAAAATGTTAAGGTCAGAGGATGATTTGGTTTAAGCGGGCACGAGCCGTTGCCAAGTTCAGCATTAAGCGTACGGACATACTTTTCTGAAAAAATTCTTTTGGGATCCAAATTGCATAGGCGCGCTTTCAGATCGTCTTTAATAATTGTGCCTTTTGCGCCGCCAATAATTTCTTTGGGCAATGGGAAGCCGGTTAGATAAATATTTTCTTCGCGTACACCATAAAGTTTAAGCCTCTCCATAACGCGGGCATTTGGCGCGAAATACTTGATACGGCTCTTTTTTGGATCTTTAGCTACCCAAGCGCGGCTCATGTCAGCATCACAAACAACCAAATAAATATCACCCGGATAATCATAAACTTCTGCTGCAAACGCGGGGATAAAAAAAGTGCAAACCATTGGTAGTGGGTTTGCAGATAGCTTTTCAATCAAATGTTTACCAAGCCCCAACTTTTCAACCATGAAATAAGTTTGTTTAACTTGCGATGTGGGTTTTGATAAATCACGGCGTGGATAAAACGGCTCGATTCGTTGGTTACGGTCGATTAGTTCAAAAGCAATATCTCCAATTATTGGTAATGGTTTTAAACGAGAAATTGTTTCGTAAATCTTGCGACTTTGAACCCACAGCCGTTTATCGTCTTTGGGAATGCCCTTGTAATCATTGGCATTAATAATTCCGTCATGCGCCAGATCTTTGAGCGCGTAAGCAGCTCGAGAGTGGCCGTAGCCCATGTTAACTGAGACGACCCATGCGTTTGCGTGTTTGTGTGTTTTTTGCATATTGCCAATTATACAGAATTTGCTGTCTATTGTCGCTGTTGAATATATGAGGTAAGTTTTACCTGTCATCTCGAGCGCAGCCGAGAGATCTCATTCAGACGAGATTTCTCCGCTTCGGTCGAAATGACAAAATTTTATTGATCTAATTTATGTTTGAACAAGCTTATAAAGAGATAATAGAGCGCTTATTCTCCGAAAATATTCCGGGGTTTGTTGAAGCGCGAGAATTTTGTATGGGAGGTGGAAAGCGGGTTCGTCCGAAATTGCTTTTAGATTCGGCAGGCGTATGGGGAGCGGATCAGGGAGCGGCTCTAAAAGCTGCGCTTGGCATTGAGTTGTTGCATCATTATTTATTGGTGCACGATGACATAATGGATGGAGATGATTTGCGACGCGGGCAACCGACTTTGCATGCAGATTATATTTCGAAATATGGTGAGAGAAGGGGACAGGGAATGGCAATTGCAGTTGGAGATTATTTAGCAAACGAAGCTTTGTCATGTTTTGCAAGCGCTACAGACGATTCAAATAAAAATTCCGAGCTATTCAGAACGGCGAGCGAAATTACTCGTCAAACTATTTTAGGGCAGCTTCGTGAATATATTCCGAACACAGATTGGACAATGGAAGAACTTCAGAACTTTTATGCATATAAAACCGCAGCATATTCCGTGCGCTTGCCGTGGCTAGCAGCTGATATCTTGTCAGGTTCGAAAGAGGATCGGCGATCGGATATTGTGCGGGGTGCGGATGAACTTGGGGTCGCATATCAATTTAAAGATGATTTGATTGAATTTCTTGGCGAAAAGAAGCGTGACATTCATGGATTGAAGAGCGATTTGGCGCGTGGCAAGATGACAGTTATCAATCGATTGATTTTGGATGCTTTACAGAACGAGGAACGCGATCAACTACTGAATGATTGGAAGAGGGAGGGGCTGTTGTCGCAAGAAAGGGTTCAGGAATTAACAAGGTTCGCGCACGAAAAGGGGATTCCGGATCAGGTGCAGTTTATAATCAATGAGCGCGTAGAGTCTGCTCGTGAGACATTAAAAACTCTGGGTTTACTGGAAACACAGAGTGTAAAAATGTTGTTTGATCTTTTGTCATCCTGAGCTGAGCGGATGTACAGGTTCTCCTCCGGATTAGAAAAATTATTCCTGAGGAGTTTGTAATTTAATTTGTTGTTCAATAACTGACTTGTATGGGTCAGAAGTCAGGTATTTTTCTAAACCTACTGCTCCGACGATTTGGAAAAAAATGATAACTATTATGGAGGCGATAATTGACGCGCCAACAGCTGTGCCGATTCCGAATAATAATCCCATAATCAATTTTCTTCCGAATCGATTACGTTTATCAAGAGCATCAGCCACTCGCCCAACTTGTTTGGAAAGCTCTACAATATCTTTGTCGCGGTTCTTTGTTTTTTTAACTGTGGGCATATTTTTGTTCTGTCATTCCCGCGAAAGCTGGAATCCATGTCCATTTAGATATGGATCCTGGATCAAGCCCAGGATGACAGGTTATTATTTCTCTAAATAAATCGTCTGTGTCGGATAAGCGAATTCAATTTTCTCTTTTCCAAATGCTTTAAAAATTTCCAGATTTATTTTTTCTCGAATATCCATAGCTTTTCCGTAATCCTGAGATTTAACAAAATAAGATAGTTCATAATCCAGACTGGAAGAACCGAAATCTTTAAGATGACAACGATCAAATTCTGCGGTATCAATTTGCGTCACTGCTTGTTTAATCATTTCCGGTATTTTATTTAGCTTGTCTGCAGGGGTGCTATAAGTTACGCCAAGTGTCATGAGAATGCGTCGTTTCTTTAAGAGCTCGAAATTTTGAATGCGTGCGTCTGTGAGTTCTTTATTTGAAATTATTAGCTGTTCACCATCAGGTGATCTTAAGCGCGTACTTTTTAGACCGATATACTCCACAGTACCGTTATTTTTCCCAACCACTATAAAATCCCCGATTGTAAATGGCTTATCCAGATAAATGGAAAATGAGCTAAAAATGTCGCTCAGTACGTTTTGTAAAGCAAGTGCGATAGCAATACCGCCGATTCCAAGTCCGGCGATTAGCGATGTTACATTAATGCCAAGGTTGGATAACGCCAGAACCAAAGCAAAAGACCACAATACAATTTTTGCGATAATTCTCACGCCATTTACTAAAGCTCTGTTTTGTGACTTTTCCTCTGTTAGTTTTGAGAAATATTTATTAATTAAAAAATCTATGAACCGTCCAATAGCTTTAACCACCTCATAGATTAAAATTATTATGAAGACAAACTTTATAATTTTTGCAGCTAGATCATTAAGTGTTAGAACTTGAATGCCGAAATAAAGGGAGATCAAAATATAAAAAGGGGGTTTGATTTTCGAAAAAATTTCAATTATTACATCATCAAAATCAGTTTTCGTTTTCTTGGCTAAGCGTTTTAGTTTGAAGACTACTATCCATTGAATGATTTTGAGCAGAATCCATAAACCAATAAGAATGGCTAGTGCTAGAGAAAAGTCATAAGCACTGTTTTGTCCCAATTGAATGGAGTGGAGATACTTAATGAAGTTTGTGATTTCTGTAGGCATAATGTTTAGCTCGTAGCTCGTAGCTTGTAGCTGGTAGGTTGTAGGGTCTGAATCTACATTTTATCAAATTAATTCAACATTTCATAATATAAAACACAAACACGTACCAATAATGATACGTGCTATGTGTTACGTGCTATGTGTAATTAGCTCTTCTTCTCGCACTCAGCCTGCAGAGCTTCTGCATGTTTCACGATTTCTTCGGAAGGCGTGTATTCGTGTAAGCCGCTATATGGCTGGGCAATGTCCATGCTGAATAGGGTTTTGTTGCGATAACCCGTCAGCAAAGGTTGAGAACAAGAATCAAGCGAATTCTTGAGATCACGAACGAAAATTACAAGATTTCCATTATCATAACCTAACACATGGAAGACGGGCAGGTTAACGGATACGGAAAATGGAATTGCTTTGCCTTTTAAATAAGTGTTTCTGAATAATCTGCGCCACTGGGCGTCCTTTGTGTTGTAGATATAGATGCTGATTAGACTATCACTGTTGCCAGCTCCTATTTTTGATGTGGCGAAATACACCTGATCTTGGTTGGTCGGATCTTGAACAATGCCATACTGAATTTGTTGACCTTCCGCCAATCTGTTTACAGACCACAACACGCGGTCTTTTAGATCCCAATCGCCAGGTGAAATAGGGTTAAAGTTGGCTGTTCCACTAATTTCCGAAGCAGGCTCTTCTGCAGGTCCATCAAATGGTTCTACTATTGGTTCTTCTGCAGGTGCCTCAGTATCCGCTGGAGTATCGATTGACATGCTCTGGTCAGTCGTTGCGTCAGGTGTTTGCTCATCTCTTCCTGTTTTTGAAGGTAAGAATATGAGAATAACGACGATAACCGCCAGGATTCCGATTATCCATTTGTAAGAGCTCATATTTTCCTCAGCCGGCACATTGGTCATACTTGGCTGGGGCGGGGTTATGGGGTGGTTGAAGTCAGAGCTTGGCTGTGGTGCTGATGGGGTTTTTAGTGGCTCTTGATTCGGGCTTGGATTAAAACTCGCACTTGAAGCCTGATTAGAGCCCATCTGCTGATTTTCGCTTATTTGTGGTGGCTTAGTCTGATCAGCCTGATTTGGACTCAGATTAATACTCTGCTGACTGTTCGGTTCCGGGGATGGGACAGGGGACTGTGTATTAAAAGATGGTTGTGCTGAAGGATTGAACGGTGTTTTAGGCTGTCCAAAGGGCATCTTTGGTGGCTCGCCACCAGTGTTTGGTTGTGGATTGTTCATAAGGATGTGACGTTAAATACTAAATTTACTTAACCCTACCTGCCGCGTTGGAAAGTGGTCAAGAAGGATCGAGGATGATATATTTCTTGCCTGGGGGAAATTGGAGGAGAATGAGTAGATCTTTCAAGGTTGGTGACGAAGTAAGGTGGAGCCATTGTGCCGGGAATCTGATCGATTTTGGTAGCGGACCATTCACAATTGTGGAGATAAAAGATCCCGCAATTTGTGATTGTGATCCCAGTTTTTTCGAGGATCATAAATCCGGCTGTGCGGTTGCGCTCGCTAAACGAGGCATAAAAAAAATTGTGCTCAGACATCCGGATGGTGACACTATAGACGGGTGCAACACAGATAAAATCCGTCATGTTGATGAGTCGCCTTTTCTCAACATGCCAGCTCGGGCTCACGCCTAGCTGTAAACCATCAACCCTAACACCCTCAAAAATCCGCACCCACTAGTCTCCGGGTGCGTTTTTTATTCTGGGGGTCAGGTACGGGGTCAGGTACGGGGTCAGACCCGGGGTCAGACCCGGGGTCAGGTACGGGGTCAGGTACGGGGTCAGACCCGGGGTCAGGTACGGGGTCAGGTACGGGGTCAGACCCGGGGTCAGGTACTGGTAAAGGAGGGGGTTTACGGAATAATTAGGCAGACCCTATATTGATTCAATATTAAAAAACCCGCCGATGAAGGCGGATTTTTCTTTTTAGTGATGCTCGCTAGCGTCAGCTTCTGCTTTTGTCGCGTGGATTGTTCCATTCGCATGCTCTGGTGGGGAATATATTGTGTAGAGCTTCATCTTGTCAGTTTCGGAAGTATTTATGACATTATGCTCTGCGCCAGCCGGGATAACTATAGCGCTCCCATCTTCGAGCTCTGATTCTTCCCCGCCAATAAATGCTTTACCAACTCCGGCTTCAACTCGAATGAATTGATCGTGATCCGGATGTGTTTCCATTCCAATCTCTTCACCCGGCTGAAGTGCCATAATCACGAGCTGACTGTTTTTAGCGGTAAATAAGACCTCACGGAAGTTTTCGTTGTCTAGTGTTTTTTTCTCAATGTTTATATTAAAGCCTGACATATATTTTTAAGTTGTAGTTAGTGATTTACTTCTGTCATTTCGACCGGAGTGCAACGGAGTGGAGAAATCTTTTTGAAAGATTTCTCCGCGTTGGTCGAAATGACAGATTGTAGTTTTCTAATTTAATATTTAGCGAATATCAATTATAACATCTGGATACTTTTCTTTTAATTTTTGTACTAAGTCTTCTGGTACGAAATTGTAGTTTTGAGACATGTTATCGTCCAAATTTTTTTTAAACTGTGTTACTTGTACGAAGTATTTTTCACCTGGCTTCAAATATCCAACCATTGTCTCAAAATCTTTTTCCGTGTGAACACCAGGGTAGATAGTGGTGCGAAATTCATGATCTACTCCGGAATCTTGAATGATCTTAAAACTTTTCTGACAATTCGAAACCGTATTCTCTCCGCCCGCGCGGATAACCAGTTGATAATCCTCCCAAGTGTTTTTTAAGTCCATGGCAATGTAGTCAACCAGATTCTGATCCAATATGCGCTGTAATTTTTCCGGATGTACACCGTTGGAATCAAGCTTCACAGCAAAACCCAGATCTTTTATCATGCGTATAAAATCTTCCAGATCCGGTTGAAGAGTTGGTTCGCCACCGGTAATGGTCACACCATCTAACATGACTTTGTGTTTTATTAGATGTGCTAACACATCTTCTTCGCTTACGGAATATTCGGATTTTGTCGGGATCAGTTCTGGGTTATGGCAGAATGGACAGCGAAACGGACATCCTTGAGTAAATACAATAGAGCAACTTTTTTCTGGAAAGTCTATTAAACTAAGCGGTTGAAATCCGGCGATTTTCATAGATCACGTAACACGCAACATA
>JAHIUG010000099.1 GCA_018817245.1 Patescibacteria group bacterium
ACCTGGCTGAGAGTTAGTCTACATGCGGCCACGCCTGAAATTTACTCAAGGCTAATCAATCGACCTCTGGGGGCTAATGATCTGGAATCCGTATTGGACGGAATTCGTAAAATCGTTAGCCTTAATAGACAAAGAGGGGGGAACTGAGAATCGGAATCGGTGTAGTTTTGCAGGAACTCAACTATGCAGAGGTGGCGAAGCTAACGAAACTTTGCTCCGACTTAGAAATTGATTTTCTTGACGTACGAGTAGATTGCATCGGCATAACCAAAAAACTCTCCGGATACCAATATGAGCAAATGCTTGAAAGTTTACGGGAGTTGCGTGCTAGTGTCGATGCCGGTCAATCAGGATTCAGCACATCATTTGCAGATGATCTGCTGATTGCAATGGATCAATGTAAAGGAATGGAATTGACACAGCCAAGAGGATGCTTGATTCCTGTGGTGAGGCCGGCAATCGATCCTTTCGGCATTGTCGGAGCATGTGATTCCATAGCGGAACCTTACACTCGCTCCAGATCACCTAGAAAATATGTCCTTGGACATATTAGCGATAGTTGTGGCTTTGTCGATATTATGCGCAATGTTGCAGACAAAAAGCTTGGTGCTCATTGCAAACTTTGCATGCCGGGGCAAATTTCCCTTAACGCTTTGTTAGAGAAACTGATTGACGATTTCAGAATCGGCATTGAGCCCAGCGATCAACCGTTCTGTTTCGCCACAGATTAAAAAAACACGAGGGACCAAAACAATTGCTTTGATCCCTCTTTTTTATTTATTTAACCGCTTATTTACTTTTTGCTTTTTAAAAAATACAGATTCAAAGCAGCTAAAGTTATACCGCACTCGATTTTATTTGAGTTTATGAGTTGCTTAATCTTCATGACAGACAGTTTCACAACTTGTAATATTAATTCATCTCCGGCTTGAGTTGACTTATTGCGTTGAGATGGATCTAGTTTTGTTGCCAAAAATACATTTGCACAAATATTTTCGTGTCCAGGGCCGATATAAAATTTACCAAGCTTCTTCCAACTTTTGGCCTTTAGACCCGTTTCCTCGAAAAGTTCTTTTTTTGCAGAAGCTAAATAACTTTTATTTTTATCTGTAGTTCCTGCCGGCAATTGCAATATAGTTTTTTTAATTGGGTATCGATATTCTTTAATAAAAAAAATTGATCCTTTTTTGTCTGAAGCAATAATAAAATTTACTGGTGGCCTTTCTACAATACTATATATCCCTCTTTTACCATCGGGACGAATCACAGTATCTTCTCTTAGCTGAAGCCATTGATTTTTATAAACAATTTTTGAGTTTAATTTTCTCCATTTCATAAGATTATTATACAACAGTTTTTTAAAATGGTACCTGGTGCCTGAGGTGGCAAGTGTGTGTACGGTTGAGATGACGGAATTACGAGATCTCCCCACACAGCCTGCCCTGAGCGGAATCAAGTGGAGTCGAATGAGGTCGAGATGACAGATCTTTATTCTCTTGTTCTTTTGTTGATGAACCCAAGATCTAAATCCACCAATAAATATAGATAATCCAAATTCCAGGGCCAACAGAAAGTTCCCGATCGGGAACTTTCTGTTGGTTTTCAGATTTTTGATTCGAATACCTGATTAACCGTAATAGGATCAAATGTAGTAAATACATTGATCAATAATTACACCAAGTAAAACTATCTTAACACCCACCAAAATGTTCCTATCGGACACTTTTCGTGGGTTTTGGGTTTGTGTTGATGCGGGATCAGACATCTAGATGTGGGATCGGATATCTGGTGGTGCATTGAGAATAGAACTCGGAGTTTATGTCAACTGCTTGACATTTTCTGGTTTTTCTGCTAAACATTAACCACTAAAACATGATATAGTTTAGGTAGAACCTTTACATAGCGAGGATTTTCCCGCGATAAACTCCGGGGTCAGGCACCTACGGAGCCAGACCCCTCAAACCACCCCGTCCAACGGGGCAGCCAACAAGGAGAAAGCCATGAGGCAATTCATCTTTTTCGTGTTTTCGGCGATTCTCATCGCTGCCTGCGGTGGCGGTGACACTGTGGACGAGCCTGGCGACAACACGTCGTCCGGCAGCTCCACCAGCACTTCTTCCAGCTCCACCAGCAGTGGTGGCGCAGGCGGTGGTGGCGCAGGTTCGAGCTCCAGCTCCACCTCAAGTGGTGGCGGTGGCTCGTCCAGCTCCAGTGGTGGAACTTGCTCTCCGAGCAAGGAAGACCCAACTGCTTTGCAATGCGGTCCGGACCAGAAGTGTGTGTGCAGTCCCACGTTTTCATCGGATGAAGAGTGGTGCACAGCAGCCGAGGATATGGAACTCTACATCTGCCCGGAAGGACTAAACGTCTGTACGTCTGACCACAACCAATGCGGCTACGACCTACCTGAGGGTGAGGACTACGTTCCACCCGATGCTGAGTGTAAGAAGTTCATCGACGGTGACACGTGGGTGGACGAGGACGCAGATCAAGGAAAAGCCTTGAGCGAATACGATGAGAATGGCCAGCTCGAGGTTGGTTTCGGTGTGCTTAGTCATAGCGCTCCTTACTTCTCCAACTTCAAGGTTTCGGGCAAGAAAATTGTCTGGAACCGAGGCAATGCCGACTCGTACGAATCGGCAGAAGGTGAGTTTGGTAGTGACTGCGAACAAATCACTATGAGGTACTACAAGGGTGGTAAGGGAGACGAAATCCAACCTTGGCTGACTCGAGTTATCGTGTGGCTGCACAAATAAAGCGGCCGAACCTCATTAATTAGCATGGAGCCAGGCTCCACACCTCTCTCCCGCGTTCAGTTCTTCTGAGCGCGGTTTTTTTATTCACAAAATAAATTCTCCCCTTAGTTTAAGGGCAGGATGAGGGGGTAGATGTATCTTCGGATCTAACTCCCTCTTAACCTGCCTACCGGCAGGCAGCCCCCCCTCTTTTTAAACTAAGAGGGGGAAGTTGAATTGTTATTGGATGATCCCAATCTGTACTGCTCCGGGGTACACTACCCATGGTCTGATTGAATTAGGTAAGCCTTGAGACGACAATTCACACTCGTTAGGATTATCTTCATCACCACCCATAATAAATTGTTTGATATTTATATTTTTAGTAGTCTCCGTCCCATCCCAGCAACCACCATTAATGTGACGAACTTTGGCAGTTGAAATATCTGTAGGTTCATTTCCAACTACAGGCCCCTCGCGACATTCTCCAGTACACCAGTTCCAATTATCCTTAAGCATAACTTTTGGCGTGTATCGGCACACAACGTTATCAATGTCGAAACATCCGCCACTCGGAGCTAATCCGGCTTCGCAGGTGTCACCAAATCCGCAAGGAAAAAGCGGGCACTCAATGTCAGGATTCCTGCTGCAACGTTTTGTATCATCACCGCAATTCGGTAATTTATTTCTGTCACAAGCGTAAGCATGACTGAATTCAAAGTAATTTGCCTCGCATGCATCTGTGTTGTTTCCGAACAATTGACGGATAGCACATTTGGCATCTTTCTGTCCCTGAAGCTGACACTCCTGATCTCTAAAGCACATCGTGCCCGGATTATTGGAACATGTTCCACGATCTGCGCATTGTCCTCCGGCTGGTGGACAGTCTGCATCTGACTGACAGGTTAATCCAGGAATTAATTCACATTCCTTGGTTCCACCACAAAATGGTTTTTTATTTCTCATTCGTGCTTCTTCAATCTTTGTGACCTTTCCATCACCCCAGTCAACATATACATCCGAAAGCGGCGTTTGTTCATGACTTGCCCATCCGTAGAACTTGAGACTGACCAAAGCCTTACCTCCGCCAAAACTCAAGGTTCCTTCTGATTGATCTTCAAGTGTAAAAGCATTTGCTCTTGAAACAGGACAACTCCCCGGAGATGCGCATGTGCGACTTAAATCAGGCGCTGCAATAATTGGCGGCTGTGGTGCGTAATAAGAGATGTACTGTTCAGCAGCTGGGTCAGCCTTGGCAAAACCTAAGTAACTCGGGGTATGCAATCCACCTGTTACATCAGTTGGTGCGGGTGACTTATTCTGATCAAGTGATGTTTGTTTCTTTAATCCCAAATCATACCCGATCAAACATTTTTCGCTATTTGGATCAGCGCAAAGATCATACCTCGGCTGGTAGCCGGCATTGTGCGTGCAAGAATTATTATCTTCATCCAAATCCGCATCAGGCGATGAATCACCACTACTCAACTCACATCCCTCGGATGGCGGATAGCCGACTTCCAATTTCGTAACGCGCTTACACTCGCCCGGATCAGATTGTGCGGGTGCGCAAGTATTGGGATGCGGCCACCACGTCTTATCCGTTACGGAGGACTTACTGAAACACGGATTCCCATCATTAACCCCACCATTGCACATACCGGCCTGAAGAGTGTAGTCGGATGTAGATATTGGATAATACACAAAAGATCGGATAAAATTGGGTTTTTTCTTTAGCTCATTCTTGGGATCCTGATCCGCACCCTCAGCGCCCTCACATAATCCAGCCCTTACTAGAGCCTCACCACCGAAATAATTTTTAATAGGGTGCGGCGTAGGCCAACGCTTCCATAGCGTAGCACCGACCTCAATACTTAGTTTACTAACAGCTCCCCAACGCGTATGAGCGGAGAAATGAAAAGTATCGGCTGAATCATATGGCATTGTAACATTCGAAGGTGTGGTAAGTAACTGATGCCAATCTTTAGTACGATAAATTTTTGACATATCGCTCTTAGCAATCTTTTCACTCGGTGTTTTGTGATTAAACGGTAAAAAGCTAGTACTTATAGTGCCACCGTCCGGATAAGACATGGCTATATGCACAGGAGTGCCTTTCCATGTTGGATTTTTTTCTTCATAGTCTATTTGATCCTCAGTCCAGCCTTTATCGGGTATTGCTACCGCTTTTCCATCATCATAAGCGCCCCACCACTGAGATGCGGTGAATACACATTCGCTGGAGGCTGAAGGATTTTCCATGCCGGCGTCAACCGCATTGTCGCTACAACGCGCATGTTCGTATCCCAAGCCACAATGACCTTTCATTTGTCCGAAATTATCTGCAATACATGGGATACCCGTGACCTCTAACGGACAATCTTTTGATTCATCTTCTGGCTTCGTACATCCGCTGCCCGGCAAAACAGCCCTTGTTCCCGGATCTCCGCCTATACATCCAAACGCGTTATATTTCTCATGAGATGACTTCACACTATAACAATCGCCGTCCTTAGGGTTGCGGTACTGTGCTGGATCCTCGCAATCGTCTTTCCAACCTGCACGCATTACACACTCTGTATATTGTTCTTCAAGCGTTCCGCCCACACGTTTCACAGCTGCGTTATGACAAATCGGATCATCCGAAGCTATACCAAGACCGGAACCACAATCCAGTCCGGCATTCACGCCTGACAAACCATTGCATCGATGCACTGAATCTTTGTATGCCTGTGAACTCATTTCAGTATCGCATACACCCGTCCCACTACAATAAGACTTTTCCTCAGCCGGAGTTGCATTCTCCGGACAAAGCTTGCCGTGATTTATGCCTCTGACACAAGCCCAACTATCTCTGGTCACTATGGAATCACTATATTTATAAACACGATAAATACGCGCGAATAAATTTGTCAGGTGAGCCCATTTATACACTGGGCTATCATTCGAGGTCACGTAAGACGGGCCCGAACCAATGAAGGTTGGCGGATTCAATTTAGAATAATTCTCAACCGGTCCGCCTGTCTGGAACAGCGGTTCTTTACCCGGTTCGCCCGTTGCTAAAGCCGAGCCATAAGGCTGATACTGCGAAGAATAGGAAAGACCCAATTGCGGCAAAACGAAATTTCCACGATTCCACACGCGATCAGCAAATGCTGCGCTCTCTCGCGTATAAGGCGAAATCACCTGCGCGAGATCAGTACAAATATCAGCGTGCTTTACGCGTAATCCCAGAT
>JAHIUG010000100.1 GCA_018817245.1 Patescibacteria group bacterium
GCAAATTCCATATCCCGTTCATCATGCGCTGGCACAGCCATGATTGCTCCTGTTCCGTAACCGGACAAAACATAATCCGCAATCCAAATTGGAAGATGCTCACCAGTTGCCGGATGCAACGCACGAACTCCCTTTAATTCAACGCCCGTCTTCTTTTTATCCTCCTGTCGTTCAATATCACTCTTCTTACGTGCAGCTTCGCGATAATCCTGAACTTTCTTCGCGTTCTTAACCACGCCATCGATTAACCAGCGATCAACAAAAGCATGCTCAGGCGACAGCACAAGATAAGTTACGCCGAACAAAGTATCCACTCTCGTTGTGAACACAGTTATGTTAGCTTCGATATCATTCTTATCCGCGCTCTGTCCTTCAACTGCGAAATCAATCGAAGCGCCTTCTGATTTGCCGATCCAATTCTTTTGTTGAGTTTTTATCTTTTCCAAATAATCAACCGAATCCAAATCTTTAAGCAAACGTTCCGCATAAGCTGTAATACGAATCATCCATTGCGATTTTTCACGTTTCTCAACTTTGCCACCACAGCGTTCGCAAACTCCGCCCTGCGCCTCTTCGTTTGCCAGCCCGATCTTACACGACGGGCACCAGTTAATTGTGGCTGAGGCTTTGTAAGCTAAACGCTTCTCATCAAGATATGCAACCACTGCTTTATCTCCCTGCTCTTTTATCTTGATTGGAATTACGAGCTCTGAAAGCGGACGAGCGCGATTTGTTTTCTCGTCAAAAAACGAATTGTAAAACTGCAAAAACATCCACTGAGTCCATTTGTAATATTTAGGATCAGTTGTATCTACCTCGCGCGACCAGTCAAAACCAAAACCCAAAGACTTTAATTGTCGTGTAAAATTCGCAATATTTTTCTTTGTAGCATCTTGCGGTTTTATTTTATGCTTGATTGCAAAATTCTCCGTAGGAAGTCCGAACGCGTCCCAGCCAATTGGATATAAAACATTCTTTCCCTGCATGCGCTGCTTGCGCGTCATGATATCAATGGCAGTATATGAGCGCGGATGCCCAACGTGTAGACCTTCGCCAGATGGATATGGAAATTCGATCAAGCCGTAGAACTTGTCCTTCTTTTTAGCTGGATCTTGATCTTTAGCGTGGTAGATTCCATCCTTTTCCCAGCGGTCTTGCCACTTTTTCTCAATATCGTGATGTTTGTATTCCATTGGAGTAGATTACCCATTTTTCAACTTATCCGCAATCCGAAACACGTAACACATATCACGTAACATATCTGTAAAACATATTACACTGGTTCCCCGCCTTCGCGAGGATGACAGAAAGAATTCGTACATTTCATATAAGATTCGTACTTTCGTAGGCCTAATAAAAAACCCGCCAGGGTTAGGAAGCACCTTGGCGAGTTATCGAGACTTCTTTTTCTTGTTCGCTTCATTTTTTGCACGCACGACCATAAACCTAACACCTTCCGACATATTCTCTTCTTGTATGACTATGCTAGGATGCATATTTTGAAATACTCTATAAATTTCATCAACAAAAGCCTGCCCCACAATCGGCACTTTATCAAAATCAAGAAGAATTATTTTAAATTTTTCTAAACCGGAAAGAATACGTCGAGCTTGTGAACGAGAAATATGCACGCCCCCCATAGTATAAAGCTTGACCCTAATTTCCGTTTTATCAAAACCGTAATTACCGTCATCTTCTAAATTAGTATATTTTTTAAAGACATCATTAAGATGTAATTTTGATGTTGTATCAATTTCGAAAATAACACGTGTTCCGCGCTTGATGGTGGGTATATGTTTTATATGAATGTCATTCTTTGAAATTGTTAAATAATACCCAAAGCTATCTAAAATAAACTTATCTGCGGATTTTGATGTAAAAAAAATTCCTTCACCGGAATGAGACTTTGGCATGGTTGTAGTTTTCCCTTTAAGGAGATCCTGTATGGCTTGTATTTCAGAATCAAGTTTCTTTTTTTTCATTATATTTCGAAAAACACCGATGCCAGAATCCTCTACAACAAAAGTAAGTTTTTTATTGCGCAATGTAATCTCAACACCTATACGCTTTGATCTTGAATGCTCTATGGCATTATTAAACATCTCTGAAAAAGCAAAAGTAAAAATACTATGAATATTCTCTGGAAGATCTGTAAGCGCAAAAAAACTTTTTTCAATATCCATCAAAACATTATGCTCCTCAAGCGTTACATTTTTGTATTTTTTACAAAAAATACTTGGAATGACCTCTGGATGTGTTTGAGCATATAAAGAAGAAACATAAAAAGCAGTTCGGGTCTCCCCAATTTTAATAATCTTTTTATCACCGATCAATTCAGATAACAGCTGATGAAGATATTGACGAGAAACGCCAAACTTTAGAGAAAGTTCTTTGGTTGTGATTTTCCCCTTCTTATTAGCTATTTCTAATATTTTTGCTTTATTTATCATAAACAAGTGTATTGTAAACTAATCTAGATTCAATTGTCAAGTAATTGTCAAGTAATCTAAAAACTTGTTAATCTCTCAATCCCTGCTTCAATTTAATAAAAAACCCGCCAGGGTTAAGAAACACCTTGGCGGGATTATCGAGACTTCTTATGCTTATCCTTCTTTCGAAGGTGTGCTTGAAGCATGAAGAAGATACAGTCTGAGCTATCGATCTCTTTTGTACCTTCTGGCCAGCTCAATGTAACCAGCTGTCTTCCAGGAAGCAATACGGAAGAGACACCTCGAAATCTTGCCTTCGAACCAAGAAATAAATCTGTGGGATCTTCAGACACTCCCCGGGACTTGTTATTGGCATGGATTACGGTATTTTTTCCAGCAACAATCCCCACATGGCCGATTCCCCTTTTTGGACCGTCATCGTAAAAATTAAAGAAACCAGATCTAAAAATCAAATCGCCCATTCTTGCCTGCTCGAGAGCGCAAGAATTTATCCAAGTGACTTTCCTCTGCTGGACTGCCAATCTTGGCAACCAAGCCCCCAACTGTGCGTACACCCACTTGGTGAATGTTGAGCAGTCAAACACTCTTTCTTTTGCTGTTGCAAACCGAGTACCGCGTTTGTACTGAGCTCGACCAATCATGCTCCGGGCAATCCTTACTACATTTGCAGGTACCACCTGGCTACTAACTTTGAAACCCAGCTCTATCAAGCAATCCTCAATCTGTTTTATTGAGATATCTCCTACGAGTTCGTAAGATAGCCCTTCAAGATCTACCAAACATCTATTCCCCGCAGCTCGAAAATTCAACATATCTCCCTCCTTGTGAATGAACATTTGTACTCGAAAGCTACCACAATTTTGACTTTTTGTCAATCCGCGCTCCTTGATTTGAAAAATTACTGCTTAGATGCTAGATTTCATACAAATCATACTTATATGAAAAAGAACAAGAACCTCTCATTAGAACCAGATTTCATTGGTACAACTGTTGTCGGAGAACGTGGGCAAGTTGTTGTCCCTAAAAAAGTCCGCGACCAATTAAATCTAAAACCAGGCACTCGCCTATTAGTTTTTACCCACCTTGGCGGCTCAGTTATAATGATGCCTGTAGAACAAATGCATGACGTAATGAAAGGAATGACTAAACAGATGAGCACTATTCAGAAAGCGCTGAACAAATAATATGGAAATACCAAAATTTTTACGCAAGAAGAAGTTCTACGTTACAACCGGAATAATCGTGGTTGTGATCATTATCATCGCGTTCGTGACAGGTGGAGAAAAAAAACCCGAATACGAAACAGCTGAAGTCGAAAGACGAGACCTGGTTCAAACTGTTGAAGTAACCGGTGAAATCAAACCTGCTTCCCGTATAAATCTGTCCTTTAAAAACGGAGGAACTTTAAATACCTTAAATGTTAAAGTCGGAGATCAGGTAAAACAGGGATACGTGCTCGCTGACCTGAAAGACAATGACATTATGTATGCCGCACGCAGTGCTGAAGCTGCTCTTGCTGTTGCGGTCGCGAACTTAGAAGCCAAGCTGGCAGGTGAAACGCCGGAAGTGATTCGTGTTGCTGAGACAGACGTTGAAAAAGCACAAGCCACTTACAATAAGGCGCTGTCTGATCTTGAATCAGCCAAACTGACAACGGCAGATGACACAAGCATAGCCAAACAAAACGTTCAAACCGCAAAAAACAATCTGGAAAATCAGGAGGCCATCCAGGCTCAAACCGTGCAAAACGCTTATGACACCGCCCGCGCCCAGCTATTAACCGCGCTCGGTCCTCTACAAACCGGCCTTACGGATGGCGATCAAATCATCGGCGTTGATGATAGTGCGTCTAACCAAACTTATAAAAATGTTTTGGGTATTTTAGAAACAGGCTCTATTGAACGAGCCAAAGATTCGTACAAAGACGCAAAGGCTGCAAAAACTGCGGCTGAAAACGCGGCGTCAGCTCTAAAATCCGATTCATCAAACCAAGATATTCAAACAGCCGGGGAACTTTTGATTTCAGCAATCAACAAGATACAAGCCTATTTAACTGATGTTCAAAAAGTATTGGCTGCTACTATTCCTTCGCAGTATTTCTCAGCCTCAGAGCTGGAAACTAAAAAAACTTCCATTGACACAGATCGAGTCAATGTTTCTACGCAGTACACAACGGTTCTGTCGGCTATGCAATCAACAACCAATGCCGAACTCGCCAGCATAGAAACGATTCAACAACTTGAAGACGCCTATCAGTCAACCCTTACGAAACTTGAAACCGCAAAGACAAACGCCATCACAGGAATACTGACCGCGGAAACAGATGTTGAAATTAAAAAAGCCGCGCTCATAGCTACACAAGCTTCGCTTCAGCTTAAAGAAACCGGACCGCGAGCAGTTGACGTTGCCAATCTCCGCGCTTCTATCCAGCAAGCACGAGCAAATTATGAAAAAGCACTAAACGACGTTAAAGCTCAACAAATTACAGCACCGGTAGACGGAACAATCGCCGAAATAAACCCGGATTTAGGAGAGCGCGTAACGGCTAACGAGATCGTAATCACCATGGTAGGAACCGATGAATATGATATTGAAGCTTTGGTGCCGGAAGCGGATATAGCCAAAATTGAAATCGGACAAACGGCTGAAATCACACTTGATGCATACGGTGACGACATCCTGTTCGAAGGAATTGTCACGGCAGAAAATCCTGATCAAACATTAGTGCAGGAAGCCGTGTATTACATCGCACGCGTTCAAATCAAGCCTAACGGCAAAGATATCAAACCCGGCATGACTGCAAATGTGACTATAAAAACCGGTGAAAGTCTAAACACGCTGGTCATTCCTGTGCGCGGTGTGAGAACGCAACCCGACGGAACCAAAACTGTGCGAATTCTTAAAAATGAAGAGCCCGTACTAACCAAAGTAGAGCTTGGCTTAAGGGGTGACGAGGGACGAGTCGAGGTATTGGAAGGCCTGGAACAAAGCAATCTAATTATCGTTGGTGAAACAACGCCTTGACGTTAAATCAAATGACTACAAAAAAATCCTCACCGTTGATAAAAGCGGTTGATCTAAAAAAACAATACGAAAACGACGGTGTAGTGACCCCGGTCTTGCATGGGTTGAATTTTGAAATCAATGAAGGAGAATTTATTGCCATAATGGGACCGTCAGGATCAGGGAAATCCACGCTCATGCACATCCTTGGTTTTTTGGATGTACCAACCGGAGGAAAATTTTATTTTGAGGGACGAGATGTTTCAGAATTGGAAGAAACAGAACTTGCAAAAATGCGCGGAGAAAAAGTTGGCTTCGTATTCCAGATGTTTCATCTGCTCCCAAAAACCAGTGTGCTGGAGAATGTAAAACTGCCACTCCTGTATTCGGATGTTCCAATCTCAAAACGCAACTCCATGGCAAAGGCGGTGATTAAGTCTGTAGGTCTTGAACATCGAACAAAAAACCTGTCTAATCAGCTTTCTGGTGGAGAACGTCAGCGTGTGGCTATTGCCCGTGCACTCATTAGAAATCCGTCCATCATCTTCGCTGATGAGCCGACCGGAAATCTGGATTCAAAAACAGGCGATCAGGTTATGGAGCTGATCGAAGATCTGCATGAAAAGGAAGGTCATACGATCGTGCTTGTTACTCACGAAACTTACACGGCAGAACACGCACAAAGAATAATCAAAATTAAAGACGGTCTTATAGAATCCGACAAACCGGTGACAAATAGACGCAGCACAAGAAAAGAACATTTTCACAAATAGTCATGACTACCTACGACTTATTTCACGGTTCGTTGAGCAACCTGCTTAGAACTCGCGGAAGATCCATACTCACCATGACCGGCATAGTAATAGGAATTATGTCGGTTATTTTGATGTTGTCCATAGGCGAAGCCGCACAGGGTTTTATATTGGATCAGGTTTCCGCGTTTGGAACCGACGTGGTCATGATCTCTAACGGCTCTGAGGCTCATCAATACATGCCGGATCTTTTTCTGAAAGAGTCAATCACCATGAAAGATGTGGAAAAACTACAGCAAACCCCTTGGGTTACTTCTGTCGTCGGTCGGCAATATCAAGATGATAAATTAACGGCCAACGGATTGGATGCGAATATTCAGCTAGTGGGCACCATGCCGGACGAAATAGAGCTTGGCACGATGAAAGTTGAACAAGGATTTTTTCTCACACAGGAAGATGTAGACAGCCATTCACGCGTGGCCGTGCTCGGCAACGACATAGCTAAGGATGCTTTTGGTCAAGAAGACCCCATCGGCAAACGTATTAAAATTTCAAAGGTCAGCTTCAGGGTCATTGGCGTTCTTGAAAGAACTGGTTCGCGCGGTGTTCAAAATTTAGATGAGCAGGTACTCGTGCCGATCACTTCGGTTTTGGATCTTTATAATAAAAAATATGTAATGTTCATTACCGCAAAAACGTCTCTGGACCAAAGAGAGGCCAAACAACGTTTGCAGATATTGATGCGCGAGCAGCATGATATTGACAATCCTGAAGGTGATTTGGAAAAAGACGATTTCGCAATCAATACTCAGGAAGATATCGCGCGCATCACCGGCGAAATCACTCAAATTTTGCAGATAATGCTGATCTCAGTCGCGGCTATTTCACTACTCGTGGGCGGGATCGGAATCATGAATATCATGTACGTATCAGTGACCGAAAGGATAAAGGAAATCGGACTGCGAAAATCTTTAGGCGCACAAAAAAAAGATATTCTAAGACAATTCTTAGCTGAAGCGGTAATGCAAACTTTGCTTGGTGGCATCATCGGAATTGTATTCGGTATAGGATTAACCTGGATCGCCATTAAAATAATAAATTATTTTCAATCCGGTTGGACTTTTTCCCCATCAATCAATGGAATGGCTCTTGGTCTTTTGGTTTCCGCTTCCATCGGAATAATTTTCGGTTACTTCCCGGCAAGGCGAGCGGCAGGACTTAAGCCGATCGAAGCGCTGCGTCATGAATAATATTTGGTATGCGAATCTCTGATCTCATAAACCTTTCCGGAAAGGAACTACTCGTACACAAGAGTCGCTCGGCTTTGGCTATGCTTGGAATTGTAATTGGAATCGCATCGGTAATTTTAATGATTTCAATAGGGCAGGCCGCGGAAAATTATCTTCTGTCTCAAGTCGCGTCCTATGGAAGCGACCTCGTACTAGTGGCTAACGGTTCAGGCGAAGTGCAGGCCGGTCCTCCGAATATTTTTTTGAAACAGACTCTGACTAACAAAGATTATAAAAAACTTAAAAATCTAAGCTGGACTCGCGGAGTCAGCGCATCGGTTATTACGACCGACCTGGTAACTTTTGGTAAAACAAATGTGTTCTCCACAATAAGCGGAACTTCGCAGGATGAACTTGAACTATCCAATCTTCTGATTGCCTACGGTCGCTATCTGGATGAAACGGATTTGGACAGCCGGTCACGGGTTGTGGTACTTGGACAAAAAGTCGCAAAAAATCTTTTTGGAGAAGAAGATCCGATAGGAAAAAAAATAAAAATCAACAAACTCCAATTCAGAGTGATTGGTATATTGCAAAAGGCCGGCACACAATATTTCACGGATATGGATCAGATAATAGCCATGCCATTTACCACGTTCTTTGACGTTTACAATAAAAATCGTTTGCAATTCCTCACGGTAAAAACCGGAGACATTGATCCGAATGAGGCCAAAGAGCTGATACGCATTACAATGCGCGAGTCTCACAATATTTCCAATCCGGAAAATGATCTGACTAAAGATGACTTTAGTCTGTCCACAAGAGACGACGCGGTGGAAAGCGCTAACGTGATTGGATTGATACTCCAAATACTTCTTACTTCTATTGCCTCGGTCTCCTTATTCGTTGCCGGAATTGGAATAATGAATATTATGTACGTAAATGTGACTGAACGAACTCAGGAGATTGGACTAAGAAAAGCAATCGGCGCAGCGCCCGGAGATGTGCTTGGACAATTTTTAATTGAATCGATTTTGCTAACCATGTCTGCCGGCATTGCAGGAATTGTCCTTGGCGTCGCTCTAACCTGGATTGCGATTCAAATCATTCTGCAATTTCAAACCGGCTGGAGTTTTGTGGTTCCGCTTCACGGTGTGATTGTGGCTTTCGTTTTTGCGGCGACCGTTGGTATTGTATTCGGCTATTTCCCAGCTCGCCGTGCAGCCAAACTCAGACCGGTTGAATCGCTGAGATATGAATAAAAACTAAAACCCCGATCTTAGTAGACCGGGGTTTTTTGAGTTGAAATGGATTAGAATCGGAGCGCTAACAAAAACCTGGGTGCATGTGTGCCATTCTCCGGATCGAAGAAGTAACCGAGTTCGCATCCGAATGGCGCTTTGGCCAGACCCACATGCGGGCCGAATGTGACTCCATCATTCACTTGTTCGCCATGAACACCGATATTCAGATATTCGAGCGGAAATCCGTCGAACGAGAAATATCCGTAGAATTCAGCGCTGCTTCCGTTCAGACCGAAATATGTTTCAGCCTCAGCAAACACAGAAAACTTGTTCTCCAAAAAACTCAGAATGGCCCACATGGAAGTGATGGCTCCATTCTCCCCTTCCGGATACCAGCCCCAGTTCATACCAACCTGAGGAGACAACCAAAGCGTGTACGCATCACGTTTAATTGTGAAGGTTGGACCGAGGTAGAAAAAGGCGAACTTCACATCAGATGAAGGCAGGAAAAAGCCTGCCAACTGCGTGCGCACGCCTGTCTTTTGAGCTACTTCGCGCTCAGCCGCCAACACCATCTGAAGCTGTGCGCCGCCCCAAGACATGGACTCTGCTTTGGCTTGATTTGGATAGATAATTGAAAGTACTACTGACAGAACCGTCATAATGACGGGCTTTGTTGTATGTGTCATAGCGTCCTCCTTTCATGACAACAAAAACCTAGCAGAATATGAGCATTTCGTCAATTATCCATACTCGACCTCACTTCTATACCCTCAGTCTTGCGGAAACCAATGCGATCAGGTGCTTCATCATTTAACGCTTTCTTTTATAGCCGAGCTCACAATCCACTCCCAACGTTCCAGCGGCTGACTGATCAAAAGCGGGAGGAGTGTTTCCCGAAGTTTGGTTTGATGACTGGTGTCATATTCGTCTACGCTTTTTAAAATATCCAATCCATTTTTCATGGCTTCGTTCCATTTACCGGATAGTCCTGAGAGCTTTTTCGCAAATTCAATGCGCAAAGCTTCGGCCGGATCATCGCTTTCCGCATTCGTGTTCGCTAATCTTCCAGCCACCTTGGCTAAATCCGCAAACATAACGCGGCTCTTCAGAGCACCTGGATTAATGGCTAAAGTCTTTAATATGTTTGGCGGCATACGAGAAAGTAAAATATCCAAACCCGTACAAGCGGTAATAAAGGATTCTTTCGCGCCATTTATGTAAAGTGTAAATATATCTTCAATCTCAGAATTTTGCGTTCCACTTAAATAAAAAGCCAATAGCTCCTCCTTGACCGTAGCCTCCACACCCGATTTTTCCAACTTTTTATAAAAAGCATCAAGCTGTTTGTGCAATTTCTCTATTAACTTATTAACAAAAGCGATTTGCGCGTCCTCATCCTTTGATTGAACTTCTTTGATACTCCTGTCCCCTTCGCCAAGAGAGGCTGCGATATCTTTTATGGCTGCTCCTGAACTAAGAAAGGTATCAACCAGCGGCCGACAGTACAAACTATTTTCTGCGTGCTGCGATTCATGCCGAACTACTGATTCTAAATCAACCTCACGCGCTTTAGCCTCCTTACCATTGATAATAATGGCGGATTCAACCGTCATGCCCTCACCCAGCTGTTTGCTCCTTATAAAAAACGCACCCATGGGAACTTGCCTTCCGATTTCTTCTCGAATTTCTTCTGCCTCCGGACCGGCAAGAGCTCCCATCTCCTGAAATATATCAACCCCGGGTTGGATGGCTTGAGCTACGTCAAGTGCATCATCGCAGACAAAAATCAAATTAGTATCATCCGGATATAGATCCACTTTGCCAAATGTGTCAGAGGCTGAAAAGAGCTCTTTAAATAATTCTGATGCGTATTGTTCTCCAAAACGTTCTTGATAAGACTGTTTAACAGCCTGGGTGGTTTGACGACGCTCCAACAACAAACGAACGCCTTTTAAGAAACTTTCTTTTTGCCGTGGGCCAAAGTCAAACTCATCAGTTACTTTTTCAGCGTCAGATAATTGCGCTTTGCCCCCTTCGTCAATCAATTCTTTTACCCTACGAACCGCATCGCCAAATTGCAATAGTTGTTCGAATGTTTTGGATTTCAATTTGGGAGTGCGGTCTCCGCGTTCGACAATTGGCTGCTCTGTACCTAGATTTTCAGCTGATGGAATTTGTTCTTTGGGCATAAAAAGTCACTTAAATTGAATTAGACAAAACTATAGTAACCCGCGCTTTGATCAAGGTCAAAAACCTGTCTTCAAACCCTCGGTCTTGCGAAAACCTATTCGATCCGGTGCTTAGTCTCCCAGATTTTTCAACTAAAACAAAAATAGCCCCCTTTTTTGGCAAGGGAGGCTATTTTTTATTCTTTACTTAATTTTTCTTTCTTTCTATATTGTCCAATTCTATTTTCTATACTTTTTCTGCTGCTTCTCTTTGTTTTTTTGTCATTGCTGATATTAGTGGTGCATCTTCATTGCCTATTTGAATTAACTCTCCATCTTGAACTACCATATCCCATATATCATGGAATTTAGACCCACCTAAGTCATCAATTATTTTTTTAGAAGATTCCTGTTTTCCCTCTTTTATAAACCAACCCTCTTCATCTTCAGAGATATTATCCCCAATAAATAATACGGTAAATTCCATACCATCTGGAAGATCAGTACTGTTCACACGCGCATGATCGAGTCTCTGTATTTCTTTTATAAAAGGATGACCGGCACCACTTTCCCAACCATCTTTAGTTAGAATAGACTCCATTTTTTCAATAGATGCCTCTGTCATTTCCAAATGACTTTTTTCTTCGTCTTGAGCTGGCGACATACCCTCACTCATTATTTTTTCTGACATATGTTTAAAAAACATTAAATTATTTATATTTAGTAAACATTGTTTCACCCCCCCTCAAATGTCAAACAGCCATTATTACTTATTCCAACCCGATCTCAACTCCGGTTGTTTTACGAAAACCAATTCGATCAGGTGCTTCATCACCTAAACCGAACATTGATCCGAAGA
>JAHIUG010000101.1 GCA_018817245.1 Patescibacteria group bacterium
CGTTTAACAATCTACGTTTAACAATCTACGATTAACGATCCACAGTGTTCGGGTTGAAAACAAATGAGTGATTTGCTATGGTTTAGCGACTATGTGGCAAAAAAAGCTATTAGATCGTTGGCTTCGTACCATGGATGTGTGCGCATTTTCAATAAGATTTTGGGATGGGAGAGTGGATTCTTATGGCAAAGGCAAACCAAAATTCAAGCTCAACATAAAAAATAAAAAAGTTTTAGGTGAGATTTTGCGACAGCCGTCAATAGGTTTTGGTGAGGCATACATGCGCGGAGATATTGAAATCGAAGGATCATTTGAAGAATTACTTAAGATATTTCACGGAACCGGTCAGTACACGCAGCCGAATTCGCTTCTTGGAAAAGTTCCGGTTTTTTTCACATGGCTGAAGCAGAAGAATCGTCTTGGTCAGGCTCAGAAAAATATTAGTCATCATTATGATATTGGTAATGAGTTTTATGATCTTTGGCTGGGAAAAGAGCGTATGTATTCGTGCGCATATTTTAAGAAGCCAGAAGATTCGATTGATACAGCGCAAACACAGAAGATAGAGCACATTTGTAAAAAATTGTTTTTGAAGAAGGACGAGACACTGCTTGATATTGGCTGTGGCTGGGGTGGCGTGATTATCAATGCTGCTAAAAAGTACGGTGTTAAGTCTCATGGTATAACTCTTTCAAAAGAGCAGCATGCTGTTGTAACAAAACGAATTTCAGATGAAGGCTTGAAAGACCAGGTGACAGTGGAAATTGTTGATTATCGAGAACTGGTAAAGCGAGGAATTCAATTCGACAAAGTAGTTTCAATTGGAATGTTCGAACATGTTGGTAAAGAGAACATCGCGGAATATATGAAAGTGACTGACAAACTTATGAAATCGGGCTCAGTTGGTTTGTTGCATACAATTGGAAAAATGCACGGCACAATGACAGACGCGTGGATTCAAAAATACATTTTCCCTGGTGGTTATTTACCCGGCATTGATGAGATTACGACACTCATGGCAAAACAATCCTTTAGACTAAGGGACGTTGAAAATCTGCGTCAGCATTATGCAATGACACTGGACTTGTGGTTAGAAGAGTTTGAGGCTAACCTGGATTCAGTGCGCAAAATGTTTGATGAAGATTTTATTCGGATGTGGCGCATGTATCTACTTGGATCATCCACGGGGTTTAGGTATGGCAATCTCGATTTATGGCAGTTACAGTTCACAAAAGGTTTGAGAAACGATTTACCGATCACCAGAGACTACTTGTGTTAAGTTAATAAACCTACTTTAAAAATATGTACGCAATAGCAATAATAATTTCTTTAATTACGGCGATTATTGCGGTTTTTGTCAATCCTAAACTCGTGATTCTCATTCCGTATGGGGTGGTGGTGCCGTTGTTAGTTCTTTTACCTAGATTTGTTTACAGTCAAAGTTCAAAAATGCGCGAGCATGTAAATAAAAATTGGGTAACAAACATGGAGATGGTCTGCGTGTTCATCATTCTACTGAATGCGCCTGGGAGTTTGTGGCTTCATGATACGGGGATTCAGTATGATCGCGTTATTCATTATGGAGCAGGATTTTTTGTATTTTTTTTATTGCTGATGTTTTATGTTTCACTCAAAAATATTGAAAACGGAAAAAAAGAAAAAATATTGTTAGCTATATTGGTAGTTTCGTTTGTGGGCCTTTTTGCGTGGGAAGGATTCCAATGGTTTTTAGATCAGAATTTTGGAACCAAAGTTTTCTTTGATCTCAAACAAAGCATTGAGCTGGATGTTACTGAGGATATTTTGTATGGCACACTCGGTTTATTCACAGCCTTGATGTATGTTAAACGCAATGGAAAATTTTTGGATCGTATGAAATGATTAAGTTATATGAAAAAATTTGAAATTATCCTTCACGAAGCTGAGGTGAAAATAAAAGCCACGGCTTTAACAAGAGCCGGTTTATTGAATATTGCTTTGGAAGGAATGTACGCTGCAGCACAGCCGCAATTTGTTGAAGGCGCCGAGGGAGTTGAGCGATGGTTTTCGGTAGAAGCGGAGGAATTTGATTTGTTACTAATAGATTTTCTATGCGAAGCTCTAAACTTGTCTGGTACAAATGGCGAGGCGTATGAGAGTGTGAGTTTTAGTTTGATTACAGACAAGAAGGCTGAAGGGACTTTTACAGGCAGAGCGGTGATTGGATTTAAAACTCAAATTAAAACAGCCTCTCACAAAGATCTTGAAGTTAAGAAAAATGCTCAAGATTTGTGGGAGGCTGTTGTTACTTTTGATACATAACCATCGTATGCTAATCTAATAAATATAATCCATTATTAAACCACCAAATTTATGTCAGAGAAAATGTCGTTTGAAGCGCCTGTGGCTGAAAGGCCCAAAGAGCCCATTGAGGTTTTAAAAAGAAAGATTAAAATTCTTGGTGTTGACCTTCCGCGAAGTCCGGAACCCGGGCCTCAGACTCCATCCAGTGAGCAATTTGAAAATTTTTCTCAGGATGAATTTTCTCTGGATCTACTGCAAAAGATTGCCAAAGCCGCGGCTCTTGATCAACCGCAGCTTATAGAGGGAGAAGCGGCCGTGGGCAAATCGCATACAATCGAATACCTTGCCAACCTCTGTAATCGAGAGGTTTATAGAATGTCGTTGAATGGTCAGACAGACACTACGGATTTGATCGGCAAATGGATTCCCAGAACTGAGACCCTTAGGAAGAAGATGGAGGATCTGCTTAAAAATCCTGAAACATGCAAAAGCGCCGAAGCTCGTGAGCTAATCGAATCTCGCACCAGAATAAAACCTGTGTCGGAAAAAGAAAGCGCGCCGGAAAAAGAAAAACCAAAGATCGGTTTGACTCGGGAAGAAATGGAAACTATTGCCATGCATGAAGGTATAGAAGTGCCGGAAAGCGAGTGGGCCTGGCAGAACGGTGATATTCCAAAACAAATGGAAAGTGGTGCCTGGTCAGTGCTGGATGAGGTGAATACTTGTGAACCGCAAATTCTAGTACGACTTAATGCACTACTTGAAAAAGGCGGACAAATGGTTTTGCATGAAGACGGCTCCAGAATTATCAAGCGTCATAAAAATTTCAGACTTTTTGCCACAGTCAACCCGCCGGGTGGGCGATATAAAGGAAGGGTACCTTTATCTGCAGAATGGATTTCTCGCTGGAATTACCAAAATGTCGGTGATTTGCCAAAGGAGATTAGAGCCTTAAGATTAATGACCGCCGAGGGAGTTACTCCGCCGGAAATTGAGCCTGAAAAACTACCTTATGTTGCGCCGGAAAGCATGGAAAAGGAAGAAACATTGTCAGATATATATGGCCAGGAATGGGTAAAAGATTTATTTCTTAAATATGCGGAGTTCGCGGTTATGGCTCGAGACATGGTTCGTAAGGGCGATGTCGCTAAAGATCAGCCTCAGCTTTTTGATTATGATCAGCGTGATGACGGAAGGTTTCGTGAGTATTTGCGCCAGTTTCGCGAACCGGGGAGAATGAGAGATGTCATAAAAGAAGCTTTGGAATATTGTTTTTACAACAAAATTTCAGATCCGAAAGACCGTCAAAAATTAAAAGACAAAGCCGAAGCTCTTATTAAAGTTCAGGAACCAAAAGAGGTGCTGCCTACTGAAGAAAAAAATATGCAAAAGTTATTGCGCGCGCTTAAAGCTGGAATGATCAGTGATTTACCTGAAGATCTCATGGGCAAATTGGGAGAATAATATGTCAGAACAACCATCATCATACCCATCCTCTCTCGAACATGCCCTTAGCATGGCCAGACCAAGGAAGAGAGAGAAAGCAAAAGACATAGAGTTAACCCCTGAAGAAAAGGAGCATCTTTCAGCATTGATAGATCAGGCTAAACAAGCTGAGAAAGCCATTGAAGGTGAGAAAGATGAAGAAACAAGAAAAGAGCTATACAGACAAGCAATAACTTTATATACACAAGTTAAAGAAGATCTCGCAGCTATCAGAGAAAAGAGGAGGAAAGAGAA
>JAHIUG010000102.1 GCA_018817245.1 Patescibacteria group bacterium
CAGCGTACCAGCTCTGAGATTTCTGAAGCGGATGTTTCCGTCCGCGATAGGTGAACGATGGTAGATCACTACGTGACATTGCTTCAAGCATAAACAATGAAAAATGACCTTTCTTTTTATACAAATCAGAAACATCGCTCTTGTTCCATGCATGCGAGAGCGTCAATAGATTGATTGACGTTTTGACAGATGTGCGCATATTATTGACGCCAACATTCTAACACATGGCAAAAAAATAAAGAGAGGTGCAAGCTTGGAAGCTAACACCTCTCATAGAGAAGATTATGTCACGTTTGAACAGCGTGATTCTGAAAAAGACTAGTACCAGGCCGACAATGCGTCGAACGGTAATGAATTTCTATTGAAATCAAGCTCGAATACGAGAATATCTGCATGGTCCTCGTGAGCGGATTCATGAGCCTTGCGAACCGTAGACGAAAAGGTAGCTCATTCTGCTCGATCATCTGCAAGAGCGACCCATTACGCGCATAACGCTCACCCGCCTCAAAGGCAATGAGGAGTTGTATCGCGGCTTCGTGATGACGTACATATCGTCGCTTCAGCTCTCGGAAGATACGCTCAAAGCCGCCATTCTTGAGGCTAGTCACAACCTCGTCGAACGCTTCGTCATCGGCATTCATAGCCCCCGTTGATGCGAGATGCGACTTAAGTTTGACAAAATCCATCTGTTCGAGCACTGACGCGTGCAGGAACGGATGTGTTTCCATGTCATCGATCGAACGTGTGAATGCATCTACCGCGAGTTGTAGATGCTGTAAGGTCGAGCGAAGCTCTTTGCGAGAAACTCGCCAAATCTTGAAGGTCTGGATCTTGTCAGACTTGTTAAGCTCACCGATGAGTGCATCTTCGAGCATAGCATTGGATTCCATGAACTTCGCATATGCCAGCGAAACGGCTCGCGATAACCGAGTTGAACACTCGAGATTCTTCCCACACGGCTGATGATTGACTCCACCCATATTTTTCTAATGTGTCAATCGTCTTAAATGAATGCTCAGAGCTCAACAAGAAACATTTGTTTCCACGAAACTGTTTTTATAAAACAAAAACTGCGCAAAATTAGCGCGGTTTTTGTTTGGTGCCGAGGGTGAGAATTGAACTCACGACGCAAGGATTTTCAGTCCTTCGCTCTACCACTGAGCTACCTCGGCATATATGCGAGATTCGATCCTACACCGTTAAATTAAAAATGTCTATCTCTTTTTTCTTCTCAATAACCCGTAACCATTTTTCTCCTCTTCTGTACCCATTAACTTAGCATCAATAGGACCGAACACGACAAGTAAAATTAGGATTAGAAGTGCTGTGATAAAGGCAGCTAAGTAAAATCCGAAACCAACTGCGATCCCAACACCTGCAACTGCCCATATAGTAGCTGCGGTAGTCAGCCCCCGCACGGAGCCTGATGCCTGGATGATGGCACCGGCGCCAAGAAAACCTATACCCTGAACAACGACAGACGCAATACGCGTAGGATCAGTTACATTCGGCCAATAGTTTGTAATCAACAAACCGGATATTGTCATTAATGCCGCGCTAAGACCTATGAGCGCGTTTGTTCGTACACCAGCGGGTTTGTGCTTAACCTCTCGTTCTATTCCAATGAGCCCAGAAAGCACCATTGCCACGACTAAACGAATTATTATTTCTTGTGTTGTCAGATCCATAGAAATATTTCAACAAAATGATATCGTGATATCATATATGCTGCAACCTATATTTTGCCTCATGGTTTATGAATAAGAGAGGTCAGAAGAAAAAAAAGACAGAAACATCCAATAAGGCTCGACCAAAAAAAGTTTTCAGTCGCCTAAAGTTTGCGCCTTTTATTTTTTTAGCTCCTGCATTATTTACATATTTCCTTTTGCTCAGCTCGACTGATACCGGCCAAAATTGGCTCACAGATTGGGATTACAGACAATCTTTTGTGATCACAAATTCTACAGCCAGTGAACTGACTAACTACCAAGTTTCAACCACCATTGATACTCAAACAATTATTTCCGCCAGTAGGATGCAGAGTGATTGTGATGATATTAGATTTACGGATTCAGACGGTTCCACGCTGCTGGATTTTTGGATCGAGTCTGGCTGCAATTCCGCCTCAACTATCATCTGGGTCAAAGTTTCTTCTATCGCAGCTTCATCTTCAACAAATATTTATTTTTATTACGGAAACAGCGATGCTTCGAGTGGAGAAGCAGCATACACAGATGCCATGGGGCCGTATACTGAAAATTTGGTAACCGGGAGCCCGGGTTGGGCGCGACGAGCAGAGCAGGGTTCTTTGGTTTATGATAACAAAATGTGGATTTTTGGTGGTGGAGATGAATTGGATAATTTTTATAATGATGTTTGGTATTCCACAGATGGCATAACCTGGACTGAAGCCACGTCCTCAGCGGGCTGGACAACAAGATATGGTATGGGTGTTGTGGAATTTGATAACAAGATGTGGTTATACGGCGGATATAAGTATTCAGGAGATTATAGAAACGATGTTTGGTATTCCACAGATGGCATAACCTGGACTGAAGCCACGTCCTCAGCGGCTTGGCTTCCAAGATTGCGACACGGTGCTTTGGTTTATGATAATAAAATGTGGGTGCTCGGCGGCTTTAGGTCAGGTCCGATTTATAAGAATGATGTTTGGTATTCCACAGATGGCATAACCTGGACTGAAGCCACGTCCTCAGCGGCTTGGGCCGGAAGAGAGGCTGCAGAGGCTCTTGTATATGATAATAAGATGTGGGTGATTGGTGGAAATCAATCAGCTACATTTTTTAATGATGTTTGGTACTCAACGGATGGCATCACTTGGACTGAGGCCACGTCTTCAGCTGCTTGGGTACCCACACATCGTGGCAAAACCTCAGCTGTATTCAATGACAGAATGTGGATCCTCGGATCTGAGGTTGAGGCTTGGTTTTCTACGGATGGCATCACTTGGACTGAGGCCACGTCTTCAGTAAGTTGGCCACAACTCTCACAGGGCGTAGCTGTTTATCAAGATAAAATTTGGATCATAGGAGGATATGATCTTGATACTTCAGCAGTCGTAGACGACGTTTATAATTTTGCATATAGAAATCTTACATCTCCAGAACCGAGTGCGACCAGCGGATCTACAGCTCTAGTCTCTCCAACAATTGAATCTTACGATGTTCAACCCAGAAGCATTGGTTTAGCTTGGGCTACATCAACATATCCTGCTGGGACTACTTTTTACGCAAATAATTCTACATTGGATACAAATTCAAGCTGGATTGATAGCAACGGTTACATATTCGAAGAGTTGATATGCGAAACAGATTATGAATTCCAGATTAAGGCACAGAACAGTGGGACTGAAAGCGCGTATAGCGCAACATCAACTATAAGCACAGCGACTTGTCCGGGTGCACCTGCAGCACCACCGTCACCACCAACCGGAGATTTTTGGGTCTGGATTAATAATGGTGATGAGACGACTACCAGTTCAACAGTCACGCTCACACTGGATGGCGGGACGGATGTCGAATACATGACAATTTCCAATGTCTCGGATTTCAGTGATCCAGAAGCGGAAAATTATCAAATTCCATATGTCACTTCTACAGAATGGGATTTGTGTATGGGTATTGATTCGTGCGAAGAAGGTACTTATTCGGTCTATGTAAAATTTTTAACGGCTTATGGATTGGCGTCTGAAATTATCTTTGATGGTATTTATTATGGTACGACAACACAGGCTGAAGTGAGTGTTCCGACTCCTGAAGAACCTACTACCGAACCTGAGCCTGAAATTGAAACGTCGGACGTCGGACTGCGGACGCCGGACGAACAAGTACCAGAACCCGAACCAGAGCTCGCGATTTCTTGTCCTTATTTTGTCACGCCTGCTGAATTAGGTGATAAAAATGAGGAAGTTTCTAAGATTCAGAAATTCTTAGCAGATCAAGGATTATTTTCGGGTGTCATTACAGGTATATATGACGGCCCTACTTTTGCGGCTGTAAAAGTATTTCAAGATAAATATACGGAAGATATTTTATATCCGTGGGGATTGAGTCAATCAACTGGCTGGTGGTATATCACCACTATAAACAAAGCAAACGAACTTCTTGGATGCAAAGATGCGATGCCTGAGAATTTATGTCCTTATTTCACAAAATATTTAAATTATGGTGACAAGGATCGCGAAGTATTTAAGGTGCAACAGTTCTTAATGGAACAAGAATTATTCTTTAACGAAATCAACGGCATCTTTGATTATTTTACGCTTAATGCAGTAAGGGAATTCCAGGTGAAATATTTTAATGAAATTTTAAAACCTTGGGGACTTACTAAAAGCACAGGTTCTTGGTATATCACTACAATTAAAAAAGCCAATGAGTTAATGGAATGCGAGAAATAAAGTTTAATTCATTCCAGTACCTGAGAGATAAAAAAAGACCGCTATCAAACGATCTTTTTTTGGTCGGGCCAGTGGGACTCGAACCCACGGCCTCCTCGTCCCAAACGAGGCGCGCTACCAACTGCGCCATAGCCCGATATTGAGTCAGAAAATACTACTATATTTTCATATATTTGTCGAGGTCCAGTCTTGCATCTTTCTTTGTTTTGATCTAATATTCGGTCTAGAAATAAATGCATGCGGGTATCGTATAGTGGCTATTATGCTAGCCTTCCAAGCTGGAGAGGCGGGTTCGATTCCCGCTACCCGCTCCAAACAGAATATTCCCTACCAGGGAATTTTTTGTATTAAAAAACCTCGGATACAACCGAGATTTTTTAATGGTGCGCGTGGATGGACTCGAACCATCGACCTTCACATTATCAGTGTGACGCTCTAACCAGCTGAGCTACACGCGCATAACTGGACGGATTGTAGCGCAATTTTACTTTGTTGACAAGGGTTCATCCGCTACAGAAACGGACCCAATACTTCATCTCTTTTCAACAACGCCACATTCTTTTTATACTGCCGCCAGAATGATGGATGATGAATCCTATACACCATGCGAAACCAAGACAAGTAATAACGTGGTGGCTTCTGATGATGTGCAAGCTCGTGACAGGCAACGCGTAAAATCGCGCCCAATTTACGTGGCCTCATTGTACGCGGTGTATACAGATCAACAGTGATGCTTTTTTCCCCAAGCTTTGTATAACCTTGATTATAAGATCGTAACTTAGCAGTTCCTCGCGCTCGTCGACGAAGCGGCCGTAGTTCAAATCCATTCATCCCCAGCATGTGACAAGAGCGATGAAATAAATGCTCTACGTGAGCTTCGTGACGAGGATCGATTATGTCGGACATATTAGTATCTGTCATCCTCGCGGATGCGGGGAACCAGCTTAATAGGTGCTGGATCCCGCAACTGTTAGATGCATGTGCTGGATGACAAAATGTTAGACTAAGAACGCAACTAACAGCAATGCAACAATGTTCAAAATCTTAATCATTGGATTTATGGCCGGGCCGGCTGTATCTTTGTACGGATCACCAACAGTATCCCCTGTTACAGCAGCCTCGTGAGCAAAAGATTTCTTGCCTCCGAAATTTCCTTCTTCAATATATTTCTTTGCATTGTCCCAAGCTCCGCCACCGGTAGTCATTGAGATTGCCACGAACAAACCCGTAACAATCGCTCCGACCAACAAACCGCCAAGAGCAACAGGTCCTAACCAAAATCCGACTATTATTGGAACTACAATCGGAAGCAACGCCGGCACGATCATCTGTTTTATTGCCGCCTTAGTAACAATATCTACAGTCGCTCCATAATCCGGCTTGGACGTTCCTTCCATAATTCCTTTGTTGGTTTTGAACTGACGACGGACTTCCTCAACCACAGCGCCGGCTGTCTTGCCAACAGCTTCCATTGCAAAAGCGCCAAACAAATACGGAAGTAACCCACCGATAAACAAACCAACAATTACCAATGGATCTTCCAGGTTAAAAACCAAAGTCTTTCCAAGATCAGCAAACTCCTGCGTATAAGCCGCAAATAGAACAAGGGCGGCAAGTCCTGCTGAAGCAATTGCGTATCCTTTTGTAACAGCCTTTGTCGTGTTGCCAACAGCATCAAGCGGATCTGTAATTTTGCGCACACTCTCTGGGAGATTTGCCATCTCCGCGATTCCACCGGCGTTATCCGTTATAGGACCATAGGCATCAATAGCCACAATAATTCCGGTTAAAGACAACATGCTCATTGCTGCGATCGCCACCCCGTACAAACCGGCAAAATGAAAAGCTGACAAAACAGCAGCCGCAATTATAATAACCGGCAAAGCCGTAGACTTCATGCTCACTGCCAATCCTGCAATTACGTTAGTACCGTGTCCGGTTTCAGAAGCCTTGGCAATTGATCGAACCGGTTTATATTTTGTTGAAGTGTAATAATCAGTCAACATAACCATAAGTGCTGTAACAATAAGACCGATCAAAGCTGAATATGTGATGTTAGTCGCGCTCACAGCTCCTCCTGCAGGAAAAAATTTCTGCGCCGCATACCAAAATGCCACAGCAGCCAAAAGTCCTGCTACTATCAACCCCTGATAAAGCGCACCCATAATGTTCTTGTTCGAGCCGAGTTTGATAAACCACGAACCGATAATTGAAGCGAAAATTGAGATACCACCCAACACAAGTGGGAACAAAATGACTTTTTCATTACCGGGAAAAATCAAACCTCCGAGGATCATGGCTGCCACAGCCGTAACAGCATATGTTTCAAAAAGATCAGCTGCCATTCCAGCACAGTCACCAACGTTATCTCCAACATTGTCTGCAATAACAGCCGGGTTACGAGGATCGTCTTCTGGAATTCCAGCTTCCAATTTACCGACCAAGTCAGCTCCAACATCCGCGGCTTTGGTAAAAATACCACCTCCCAAACGGGCGAACACTGAGATCAACGAACCTCCAAAACCAAGTCCGATGAGTGCTTTCAAGTCTCCTGTCAATGCATAGAATCCCGCCACACCAAGCAATCCCAGTCCAACAACAAATAGACCCGTCACCGTTCCTCCTTTAACTGCAACCTGAAAAGCTTCTTTCATTCCCTTTTTTGCAGCTTCAGCAGTACGAACATTCGCGCGCACAGAAACATTCATTCCAATGTAACCGGCCAAAGCAGATAAAATAGCGCCAACCGCAAAACCTAAAGCCATATTCTTTCCTAAAGTAAGAAAAAGAATTATGAAGATAACAGCTCCAATTATGCCTATTGTTTTATACTGTCTGTTTAAGTAAGCCTTGGCTCCAACTTGAATAGCCTTGGCAATCTCCACCATTTTTCCTTCGCCGGCCGGCTTTTTTAAAATCCAGCGAACTAGGAATGCACCCCATACCAACGCTACAACTGAGGCGATTAACGCAAACTGTAATGCTTGAGACATAAATAAAGATAAATAATTAATGAATACTGATGTCATTTCGACCGAAGTGATAACGGAGCGGAGAAATCTTTATATCTGTCATTTCGACCGTAGTGATAACGGAGCGGAGAAATCTTTTTGAAGGATCTCTCCGTTTCGCTATGCTTCAGTCGAGATGACAGATGTATTAGATCTCTCGGCTTCGCCCGAGATGACAATATATGTGAAAGGTTAGCGAAATGAGAGGCTTTGGTCAATCCTTAATGTTTTTTAGATTTTCTGCGTATTTTTCTAAACAATCACGAAGTGCAACTGATATAGGACGCATTTCAACTCCGATCTCCTTTAATCTATTGTTTTGCATAATGCAATTTGAACGCCCTTTAGTTGCAAGCCCCAACTTAACAAGATCATCGCTTGAGATCCATTCATTTGTGTGTGAAGGATCTACAAGCTCCTCATAAAGAGCAATTAAATCACGATGCTTCATTGTTCCTTCGTTCACAGCATGAAATACACCTGTTCCCTTCTTTTCAATTACGCCGATAACCGCATTAATAAGATCAGATACAACTGTAACTGAATTTTCAACATCAATGATTTTTGGATAACTCATAACCTTATTAATCAAATTACCCGGATCTGGTACTTCATCGATTGGCATGCGTAATCTTACAATTGCGATATTTGGAAGACGCGTCAATATTAGATCTGCCGCATATTTTGACCGAGTATACATAGCGGACGGGTTAGCGTGATCATCCTCTTTCCATCCTTTTGGATCAGGTGATTGGCCGTAAAAAATACAACCCGTCCCAAGATGTGTTAAATGAATCCCACGATCTACACATGCTTCCGCAATAACAAGTGGACCGATCGTATTAGAACGCATGGTTTCGATTTGATGCGTCTCACACCAATCAACATTTGGAGTTCCTTTTTTTCCCGCGCAATTTAAAACAGCATCTGGACGATGCTCATCAAGCGCAGCTGAAACCGCAGCAAGATTTGTGATTTCAACTTTTACTGGCACTACTTCGTGTTTACGATCACAAAGCGCGTCAACAATTTTTCCACCGAGATATCCGGGGCTAAAAACTAAAATTTTCATCTTACGATTCTTATCCTTTTTAACCTTCTTCCTCTTTTATCTTGGCAGCGATTTCTGTGCGCCCATCATCTGAGCTCAACTTCTTCAGATCCTGACCATGCATACTAACACCATGATTAATGGCTGCGTTAATCACATCGTCTTCAGAATTGCCTCGCATCTTAGCGTTGCAATCAAGTCCAAAATCACGACAGTAAATTACTTTCATATATAAAAAGTCTAGCAAATTTGATCATTATAAGCAACTATTCTAATCAAATCCCCCTCTTGGGTTAAGAGGGGGCTGGGGGAGTTACTGTATTTAATTCAGATAGATGATTGTGGAACTAACCCCTCCAACCTCCCCTTAAAACTGATCAAGGGAAGGGCTTTTTCTGATGTTCTTGTGTTTTCTTGTTCTCTTGTTCTATTGTTATATTGTATCTATGAACAAACCTCGCGCAATATTAATCGACATCATTCCTCCGCAAATGAGAAAGCCTCAGGCTGAACGGAGGTTGTTTGAATTGGAATCACTTGTTAGAACTTTTGGCGGCATTGTGGTTGTGAAGGTTGTTCAAAAAAGAAGCACACCAGATTATAAGACATATATAGGACGCGGAAAATTGGAAGAGATAATTGAAACTGCTAAAGAAAAGAAAGCCAACCTTCTTATCATCAATAATCTTCTTAAGCCAAAACAAATGTTTGCAATTGAGGAGATTTTAAGAAAGCACAATCTTAAAAACTGGGATCGAATTGATTTGATTTTAAAAATCTTTCAAAAACACGCAACAACAGCAGAAGCTAAACTGCAAATTAAATTAGCTGCTATCAATCACATGGGTCCCCGCATATTTGATATGGGTATGGAACTTATGAAGCAAGTTGGTGGAATTGGAACACGTGGAGGTGGCGAAACAAATACAGAAAAAATGAAGCGTCACTTAAAAGAACAAGCACGCCAGATCAAAAAGAAACTTCAAAAATCTTCGCTCTCAAGATCTGAGCATCGAAAGAGGCGCGAACGTCTCGGAATGAAAACAGCTTCTATTGTTGGATACACCAATGCTGGAAAATCTTCGCTCTTAAACGCGCTAACAAACAAGGGTGCATACGTTGCGAACGAATTATTCGCGACTTTGGATACGCGAGTTGCCAAATTATATCTTCCGCCGTCCCCAGGACCCAATCCCCAATCCCCGGTCCCCAGTCCCCAGAATTTTTTACTTTCAGACACCATCGGCTTTATTCAAAATCTGCCGCCAAATCTTGTTAGCGCTTTTAGATCTACACTTGAAGAAACAATTGAAGCTGATCTGCTATTGCACGTTATCGATGTGAGCGACCCTTATATTCAAAATCATGTTGTGGAAGTGGAGGAGATATTAAATCAACTCGGTGTTGGTCAGACACCAAAAATCTACGTGTTTAATAAAATAGACACTGTGTCAAAACAGCATCTTGATAATATCTGGGCCCGGTTTATGGATTATTTAAAACAATCATCCACTCCAGACTCCGTAAGCCGGACGCCGGACCATGAAGCTGTTTTCGTTTCGTGCATTACCGGCCATGGATTAAATAACCTTAAACAAAAGATCCAATCCTTTCTCTAATTCGCGCGAATTAGAGAAGTTATGAAAGTAAGCTATATATTTTTCCCACCAAGTGCCAATTACCGAAGTACTAAAAGCAACTTTTTCTCTTCTATGAGTCTCAAGGGTTTAGGATTTAATTAATTAGGATTCAGTATTTAAGTGTTAGTGTGCTTCCGCAACACGACCGCGAGGCGAGCGCCCCTGCCGTCCCAACAATGGCCACGAGGATCGTAATCAACGCCGGATGAACCGCCGTACCCCGAGCGGCCTACATTGAGCCGGCGCCCGGTGTCTTTTTTGTCTTTTCCGGTTAAGACAGTGGAAGACCATTCATATGTGTTAGTCCCGGAGTTTTCAGGTTGGTTCAGTGTGGTTTGGAGATTGAAGAGTGTTGCCGGAGCGAGGATTACGTCAAAATCAGGTATGGGAAGTTTTTTGTCTTTGAAGAGTTTGGTTATATGTTCTTTAACCTTGGGGATTAGTTTGGTTTGAATTTCATCCCGGGAATAGTTGAATCTGTTGGCATTTTCTCCAAAGGCTTGTTTGAATATGGTGAGGAGCGGGTCTTTAGATTGATCATCTCCTTCTTTGGTTCCATAGTGTTGTTTGCCGTCTTTGTAGTTTGGTTTTTGGGTTGTTTCATAGAGGACTAAGGAGCCGCCAATAGTTTCCAGTTCTTCTTTCATGGAACGCATGTATGCTTCCTGCCATGATTCATCTGATTGGG
>JAHIUG010000103.1 GCA_018817245.1 Patescibacteria group bacterium
ACAGCAGCCAAAGCTGCGATTAATAAAACCCCTGCGATGATTATTATTCTTTCCATGAAAATGTCATTGCGAGCAAAGCGCGGCAATCTTTCAAACCTGTCATTGCGAGTGAAACGCGGCAATCTTTATTGAATAATGTCTTCATATAAATCATTCCATTCCGGATTCATTTCCTGGACCAAAGCAAATTTTTTCTTTCGTGATCCTGCTTTTATTTGTTTCTCTCGTTCAATTGCTACTATAGCATCCTCCGCAATTTCGTAAAAAACCAATTTATTAATTCCATACTTACTTGTAAATGCATCCGGATTAAGTTTTTCCTTGTGTTCGTATACCCTTCGGATCAAATCATTCGTTACCCCGGTATATAAAACTGTATTAAATTTATTTGACATTATGTAGATGAAATATTGCATTTTGGTCTAAGGATTGCCACGCTGCGCTCGCAATGACAGGAGGAGGTCTTTTGTCTGAAAGATTGCCACGTCGCTTCGCTCCTCGCAATGACAGGATGGTTATTTCTCAACACTCAAACTTCCATCTTCTCGCAATACGATTGTGTCACCGCGCTCAACCTGATGACGCAAGAGAATGTCCGCCAACTGATTTTCTATGCGATCCTGAATCACGCGGCGCAAAGGACGTGCACCAAACTGCGGATCAAAACCTGCGCGCGCCAAATCTTCCATTGCTTTATCTTCAGCTCGAAATTTAATGCCCTTTTCCAATAAACGCTGCTCAATCTTATTAATTTGCAACCAGGCGATCTGAGAAACTTCATCCAAGGTTAGCGGCTTAAACACAATAATGCCATCAAAACGATTTAAAAACTCCGGGCGGAATATGCCCTTAAGTTCTCGCTCCAACAATGCCGTCTTAATATTTTCCAAAGGTGTGTTTCGATTAACTTCCGCCTGAATAAACGGCGTTCCGGCATTGGAAGTCATAATAACGATAGCATTTGTAAAATCAACAGTGCGCCCCACTCCATCAGTCAGTCGCCCATCTTCCATGACTTGCAAGAAAAGATTTAGGATATCCGGATGCGCTTTTTCAACTTCATCCAATAAAACGATAGAAAACGGCGCTTTGCGTACAGCCTCGGTCAACAAACCACCGCGCTGATCTCCGGGCACGCCGATCATGCGCGCTACGGACGTGGGATCCTGATATTCAGACATATCCACGCGAACCATAGCTTTTTCCTCACCAAAATACTCAGCTGCCAGAGCTTTTGTGAGCTCGGTTTTTCCAACACCAGTGGGTCCGAGAAACATAAAATTCGCAATCGGCCGTTTGCCCTCGCGCAACTCGGCTCTTGCTCTACGCAAAGCCTGAGACACAGCCGCAACCGCTTCTTGCTGGCCAATAATCCTTTCGTGTAGATGTGTTTCCATTTCCAAAAGTTTTTCAGTTTCGCTCTGAGTCACGGCCTCAACCGGAATGCCGGTTTTTTCATGCACAACACCAGCGACATCTTCGGCAGTTACAAATGTTTTTTCACCGCGAGCTTTTCGCGCGACAACCGCAGCCTCACGCAAAACATTCAAAGCGCTTTCCGGTACAGACACGTCATACATGTAGCGCAAAGCCAGAGACGTTGCTTTATCCAAAGCCTGATACGTGAAAAAAACTTTATTGCGATATTCGATAACACCGCTCTTTGCCATAAGTACTCGAAGGGTATCATCTGCTCCCAGCGGCAAAACATCCACTTTTACAAGTTTGGAACCCAATGATCGGTTTTCCAAATATTCTGTCCAGGCTTTTGAAGTTGTTGAAGCAACTGTAATGAAATATCCTTTATCCATTTCAGACGCAAAAGTTTCCGCCAAATCCAGCGGACCCGCACCTGATCCGCCAACCAAAGCCTCAATTCCCCTGGCTGCCAAAATCACATTTCCGGAAATCGCGATTTCATTCAAAATAGTAAGCAAACGTTCAGCTGCCAGAGATGGATCACCTGACGCAATAAGTTGCGCCAGATTTACAGAAACCAAGCGCCTATCAAACAATTCCACTGGCACATCTTCTGCCACCATTCGACGCGCCAATTCCTCAACTATGGCGGATTTGCCAACACCGTTACTTCCAACCAAAACCGCAGATCCTTGACCGCTTTCAATTGCACGCAGCAAAGAGTCCATTTCGGATTTGCGTCCAACCAGTGGCGCCAACCTTCCATCGCGCGCAGCCATTGTCAGATCTTCGCTAAAACGATCGAGGAGCGGCGTTTGCTGCGCGGTCATAGCGCGATTCATTGCTGTTTTCGGCTTGAGCGCGGCAAGTTTAACAAAACGATGATAATCCTCGCGCAGCTTCTCCTGCAACCTGACCCATTCCGCAACCTGCCTAACGTGTTCTGCCGGAAAACCGAGTTTATCAATAAGCTCCTGCAATTTGAGACTCACACTAAAAGATTGTATAAAAAGCTCCATTGGACTCACGTATTGACGACGATGAGATCTCGCTTCAGCATAAGCCAGGGCTAAAATACGCTTGGTTTCTCTGGAGAGAGTTACCGGCGGATTGCCTGCCGCGGATTCCGCAACCATAAAACGTGCAAGCGGCTCTTTGATCTTATTGAAATCCATTCCAAGCCGCGCCATAAATAATCCTCCGGTTGGACTGGTTAAAACCGCGGAAAACAACATGTGAGGATCAACTTGCGTGCGCTTCAGATCTTTAGTGATTTTATACGCAGATTCAACAACGTCTCTTGCTTGTTCGGAATAATAAGGAGATACGTCAAAACGATGTTCTGCCTTAGCAACCTTTGAGTCTCGCGCCTCCAATTGCGACTCAGTCAAATGCCAGGTTGGAATTACCTTTTCCACCTTTGAATATTCAAACAATCGAAAAATAAAGAAACATCCGCAGAATAATCCGAAACAAAGCAAAGTCACATACCAGTGACCGACGATCCAAAAATTAAAAGTACCTACTACGCCTATGGAATCAAGGGCGGAAACTCTCCACACAAATACAACAAACGTCAAGATAATAAAAACCAATATAACGGCGTGAAATCCGGTTGTTACTCCCCTTTTTATCTTTCTGAAAGCAACGGAAAAATCATCAACCTTTTCAGTCCAAACTAAAAATCCATCTGACGAAGCAACGCCAATTCCCGCACCTCCGCAAACTTTGCATTTAACGGAAGCACGCGGGTCTCCGCCACACACCGAACAAACAATCGCTTCGGAATTCGGGACGGATTCAGGATTAGGAATTTTATCCATATAATTAAGACACTGTCCCGGCTATAAAACTAAATACTGTTAATAGCGCCAATATTGCCGGAGCTGCCAACCACAGTGCCAGTCCAAGCGCGTAAACAAAAGCTTCAACCAGTAAAGCGATCAGCCTTCCTATCAACACTACCAGCCGCATAAAAAAACTCACGATCCTACCGGACCAATCATGCTGACCATACATGGGCACGAAAAAATTCCTTATCCAAATCCTAAAAGCATAAGCCTGAAAACGATAACGCAATGCGTTAACAGATTTAATTGTTACCATTGAAAGCCCTTTTGTGTACCACCAAATCGGAAACCAGACCACGCTTCCAATGAGGTCTACGAACAGTAATTTCGCCATTGCTCCGGATGGAGAAGACATAATGAGATTATAGCACGATCGTAATTAAAAAATCCCCCTTTCGGAGGTATTTCTTTTCTTAACCCTTCAGCCTCTTGGCACATCCGCCCTTCAGCAGTGAGCCCTAGTGCGCCATTGCATAACTCTTGCTTGCCGGATTTACAAATTCCAAATTGTCCACTGTTACGAACCCAAGCGCAACAGCTCTGTCGCTTAGCGCCTGCATTGATGAAAGTGTGGCGACTTTATCCTCCATTGCCATAACTTCTGTATTTAATACCTCAACCTTTTTCTCAACATCACGCAAGCCAAAACTCATGGTTGCCGCGCGATTAACCTGTACAATATATGTCACTAAAAATGCCAAAGTAAAACCCGCCAATAGCACATTCCAAACTACAAGACCTTTTGGAAGCCTTCGTCCAAGTGGCTGTTTTAAGCCAAGCTTTTCGTGTGGGCGGGTCATAGTTAAGGACAGTGATCGTGTCATATTATTTTGTTTTTATTTTTGTTTTGTTTTAAGTGTGTCTACGAAAGTACGAATTCATTCTGTCATTTCGACCCCCGATACTCCGATCGGGGTAAACTCCGCGGAGAAATCTTTCAGAAAGATCTCTCCGTTACGCTTCGCCCTGAAAGCTTTTGGGGCTACGCTTCTGTCGAGATGACAGAGGTATTATGTGTTTTGTGTTACGTGTTATATGATTTTCTCTGCTACTCGTAGTTTTGCGCTCCTCGATCTTGTATTATGTTTTATCTCTTCTTCTGACGGGATGATCGGCCTTTTTGTCACAGCTTCCAAGTCTTCAGAGTCGCGGAATGCCCGCTTAACTATCCTATCCTCCAAAGAATGAAATGAGATTATCGCTATCCTGCCACCCGGTTTTAAAATCTTCCTCGCTCCTTCAATCGCATGTTTCAAAGCATTAAGCTCATCATTAACCGCGATTCGCAGAGCCTGGAAAGTCCTGGTTGCCGGATTGATTCGTCCGCGCTCGTAATTCTTATGAACTGAGTTTCGAATTATTGAAACAAGGTCCAGTGTGCCAATGATTCGGTCCTTTTTTCGTGCTTTTACAATGCCTTCTGCGATTTTTGCGGCAAAGCTTTCTTCGCCGTATTCGCGAAGAAGTTGCGCGATTTCATTCTTGCTCCAGCTGTTAATAATCTCTGCAGCTGTTAAACCATCTTCATTGGATTTCGGTCCAAACCGCATATCAAGCGGCCCGTCTATTTGAAAGGACAAGCCCTTATTCTTGTTGGTCAGCTCATCAGATGAAAATCCCAGATCAAGAATAATTCCGTCACAAGGATCAAACCCGTTATCTTTGGCGACTTCCGACAAATTACGAAAGTTTTCTTCCACGCCTATCCATCTATTCTTATCTGAAGAAAATTGATCGCGCGCTCTTTCCAAAGCCTTGGGATCGATATCCAGCGAAAGAACACGTCCATCCGGTGCCGTAGCTTTAAGCAACTCTCGACTGTGCGTTCCACCACCAAGCGTTCCGTCAATATATAGACCGCCTGACTGTGGCCTTAAAGCATGCATGACCTCTTGAGTCATGACTGCGATGTGCTGAGTCTCTTTCATACGAGCGAACCTAGCCTCTCCGCAATATCATTACTGTCTTTCTCTGTCTTTGAAGCGTACTTGTTCCAAGCCCGCTCATCCCAGATCTCCAGTCTGTCGTAAAGTCCTGTGACTACAACCTGCTTTGTGGTGCCGGAGTATTCACGAAGATATTCCGGGATTGTCACACGTCCGGATTTATCAATCATCACTTCCATGGCTCCGGCTAACATTAGTCGCGCAAATGCACGATTGTCAGCTTGGCCCATAGGCAAGTTGGCTAATTTTTCCGCAAGCTTGTTCCATTCCGCTTTTGTGTAGAGGAAGAGAGAGCGATCAAGACCGCGTGTTACCACAGCTCCTCCGGAAAGTTGAGAACGAAATTTCACCGGTATGGAAAGCCGACCTTTTTCATCTAGAGTGTGGTGAAATTCGCCGATAAACATGTTGTCAGAGATGAGACAAAGAGACGGAAATCCCCCAGTGGAGACTGTTTCAAAATTTCTTTTGAGACAGGCTCCCGAGCTAGGGGGATTTAAAACCTCTAATTCTTAATTTACAATTAGAAAAAGAGATTGAACCGTAATTTTATTTAACTTCCCACTACTACCCACTAGCTCCCATTTTATGCCACTGAGAGACATCGGTCAACGGTTTATGCTCAACTAAAAAATGACTAACCTTAGCCACGCAATCGTTCGTTTTCTGTTCCAATGTGGATATCCCCATTCCCCACCCAGCCCCCACTGTGGATAAAAAAAGGGGTCTGACCCCAAAAAAAAGAGGCAAAGCTTTGCCTCTTAAGTAAGCTTATTTTGTGATATTCCCGGCCATGATGACGCGACGATCTGAAAGCTTTCTGACTTGTCCGTCAATCACCTTGTGAGAAACCACATCTTGTTCAGCTACGACTTTAAAGCCGAAATACTGAGAGTAAATATTCCGAATGATGGGCTGGTCTATCGAGGTTCTCACAACCGCGCTGACGAATCCCATCTGCAACGCGATTTTGTTTCGTATCTCGATAAGTTTTCGAGCAACACCTTTGTTACGATACCCAGCATCCACAAACAACTCGCTGAGATAAAGCGCGTCTTGCAAATTAGCGGGTACCAGAACCGAAATATCCGGTCTGTACTCAAGCGGGAATGAAAGTATCACCCCCACAATGCGACCATCAATTAATGTAACTAAGAAGATGGTATTGTGACGCGAAATCATTCCCTGAAACTCTGCCAGCACCTCTTCGGTATTGAATTGTTCATGCCATGGCGGCTCGCTGAAACATCGACAGTACAGATCTACTACCTTGGTTAAATCTATTGAGTGGATTTTACGAATAAGCACATCGCTCTCCTCAAACGAACTTGATGACACCACGTCATCAAAGGAGCTTTAATTCCCAAGCTCCCGTCTGTGTTCGATGTTACGGGTTATGTGCTACGTGTTACGTTCAGCAAACTCACCCGGCAGCTTAGGAAAAGCTGCGGGTATGCTGCAGTAAAGATTCCGCGTCTACACGTTTCATTTTGTAACAATAAATTCCCTTATCCTTAATATAGGAACCGACTAATAACGGGTAGAACGTTTCGTTGTTAATTGTAGCCTCGGTAAATTCGTAAAGTGCGGCACCGGGGTCTTGCTTTATGGAATCATAAACCTGATATATTTCTCGCTTTTCCAATTCTGATTTCCAGTCTCGATTCTCACGCTGACGATAATTATCCAAAAAATCAATAAGTATATTTTCCAACATGGCTTCGATTTTGGGTAGTTCTTTCGGCCCTGATTCAAGACTAAAGCCGCAAGAAAAAAACTCGCTCATGGGCCCTTGAATTTCCTGACTGAAAGCCGGCCAAATTACAATACGCGAAATACCAAACAAGGTCGCCAATTTCAAATTCTCGACCTTAGGATCAGTTATTATGATAATAACCCCTACCGGTTTTATGGAACCGTGTAAATCGATTGTGAAGCGATATTTCTTTGATAATTCAATAATTTCAGCGGCACGACGTGAAGCATAATTAGCGGACGTAGGATCGCCCGGTGCGCTACGATTTAAATCACCTTCAAATTCGCGAGTACCGGCCTCTAAGGCTCGAGGACTGCCGATAATCCAATCAAAACCTGACCTGATTCGCTCAAGTCTCTTAAGAACGTTGACCCCAATAGGCTCGTGCCCGTGAGTCGCGCCGATAAACAGGATTTCGTTGTTTTTATTATTCATATATTTGTTGAATAAAAATCAAAAAATCCTTCTGGCATGAGAAGGATTTGTTTTTATTAACTGGATAAATCCAGTACGCAGCAAAACAACGCCCTCTCATTAGAAGGTGTTGTGATGATGAACTAGATTGGTCTTTTTCATAAAATCCACATTATAGATTATCTATAAAAAAGTCAAATAGATTCGATTTTGCCAGTCAAATGGTCCAATAAACTTGACAAGAATACAATTTTATGATAAACATTCTCTGCAGCTGGATTGAAATTACTAGACCGCGCGGACTTGTTCTCGATTCTCGATTGAGGACAGGAAAAGCGACAATGCTGCGGCATTGAGATCCGGGTGAGTTTCCTTCCTCGCTCTGCAGAGCGGCTCCTTCACTCTGAGCTTGTCTCGCACAAGTCTAGGTGAGTGATGTGGTAGAAATACCCCTCGGCTGGTCAGGTAACTCCAATCCAACTGCAATTCTCCTACGGACAGGTTTTCGAACCCGTCCGTTTTTTTTATTTCCCCATCATTTTTCTCCCACGTAACTCACGATGATATTTAATAGCAAAACGATGTGCTTCGTCGCGAACCTGAATGAGAAGCGATTTATGCTTCTGGCACAGCGCACAAATTTCTAAGTTGTTCTGATCGCAAATCAGCTCATCCTTTTTTCTATCTGGACCTTTAGCCAAACCAACAACCGGAATTCCCAAATGAAATTCGCGCACAACTTCCATCACGGCATTAACTTGCGGCCAACCACCATCAATTAAAAGCAAATCCGGATGCGGCCACTTATTGCGAAAGCGACGAGTGAGAGCTTCGCGCACAGAAGCTGGATCATTTGCACCTTTCACAGTGCGAATCCGAAACTTGCGGTACTCAGCTTTGGCTGGCGCTCCATTTTCAAACACAACCATTGAGGCGGTTGTGGCCGTGCCTGAAATATTGGAGATGTCATAGCCTTCGATCCTGCCGAACAGATCGACGGCCGCCTCCCCTACTCGGATCTTATCCACATCCTCATCCTCGCGCTTTAGAATGGCGATATCTCTGATATGCTCCAAAAAATAGATCTTATTCCGCAATTCAGCTGCTCGTTCAAATTCTTCCCCTTTAGCC
>JAHIUG010000104.1 GCA_018817245.1 Patescibacteria group bacterium
AGACAGTTGGACAATATAGCCACAATTAAGATATAATCTTCTCGTTTGTTGCGCCGCGTTCGTCTAGTGGCCTAGGACATCGGGTTTTCATCCCGAAAATCACGGGTTCGACTCCCGTACGCGGTACCAAGCGAAATGGCTCAGAATGTACAGACTTTACAGAGCATATCAACACAAGCAGAACTACGCTTACAATACCCGCTTAATGCCGCCGATTGCTTTCGAAATCGTTAAAACGGTTGTCTCACGTCTGGCAACAGCTAAGCGCAAAACCCGAGTGATTCCCCGAGACAAACAAGATGTAGAGTCCAAATCCATATCCTCATGGGATGATCTGGTGAATTATGACTTCGATATTATCGAGTTAGCCAAGAAACTCCCCAATTGGATTGAATCTTCAGTGTTGTATGGAAATGGAATAGTAAAGTTAGCCTGGAAAGTCCAAAGCAGGAAAAAATCAGACGGCACATTCAAAACGCTGTATGACGATCCAACGATGATTCTCTGTGACTTGTGGGATTTTCTACCAGCTCCGGAAACAGAAGACCTTCAGGATGGTTGCCCTTGGCTTATTCACCGGATAGTTAAGACAAAAGAAAAAATCACTAAGGAAGAAGAAAACCGAGGCGAGGATAACATTTATAAAAATATTGAATTTTGCGAACCTAAGAATGTGGAAGACTGGAAAAAAGAACGCTATGAGATCAATGCAAAGAAAATGTCGCAGATTGATGGCGATATCAAAAAAGCTGATACGGGAGAACAAAAAGTCCTACCAGTTAAAAACGACCAAGAAAAGCAATTAGAGTTATGGGAATGCTGGGACTACGAAGAAGACGAATTGGTGGTTATAGCTAACGGCGAAGTGGTAATTAGAGATGATGAAAATCCTTATCTGGATATTAACAATGGGCATATTTATGTAGACCTCCCCGATATGTCACTGCTGTGGGAGTTCTGGGCAACAGGTCATGTTGAGCCAGTTGAAAGCACAATTATGGAGATTGCTGATCTTCGCAACCAACGAATGGATGATGTGATATTGATGCTTGATCCAGTGGTCAAAATTCGTAAAGACACTGGAATAACTAAAAATGACATCATCTTCTCGCCAGGTGCCGTGTGGGAACTCAGGAAAATGGATGATGTGGTGATCGAACGGCCGCCAGAAATCAGCTTAATGGGACTTAATGAAGACAAACTCCTCAGGGACGAGATCTCCAGAACTTTAGCGTTAGGCGAGTATCTGCAGGGTCTCCCAAGGTCATCGAGTGAACCACTTGGCAAAGTAGCAATGCTGTTGGGTCAAAGTAATTTGCGATTAAGCATAAACGCTCAAAATATTTCCAATGCCTTGACGACAGTGGCCAATATCCTTATTCAACTGAATCGTGAGTTCTTAAGTGAGGACAAACTGTACCGCATCGTAGGTAACAGTGTGAACTTCAAGGAATTCAAATCAGAGGATAAGAAAGTCCACGTAGATGCAATTGTTGAAGTCGAACCAGTGATTCCGCCTGATAAACAAGCACGTCTAAATCAGATCTTACTTTTATATGACAAGTTTATCGCACAGGACAAGCCAGATCCAAACAACCCAGCAGATATCAAACGATGGCTCATTCGCAAACGAGCTCTGCAGAAAATGGTTTTAGAAGAACTAGATCTGGATCAATATGTCAACATCTTGCTTGGTCCAGAAATACCGGAAAAACAGGAAGAAACTGTTGAAGTGCCTCCAAAAGAGGAAGTGGTCGCCCCTGTGTCGCCTCCTAACGGCACTTTGCCTGCAAATACGGCCAATGAGTCACCTCTAGCGAATAAAAACAAAATTCGGGAGCTAGTGGGGAAAATTCCAGGTTTAGGAAAAATGCTCACAAATTAGGTATTAGCTTTTGATTTCTTGTCATGAGTGAATATAATTGAAAGCATGAAGGTAAGAAAAGTAAAACTCTCGATAGCATTGCTCTTTACAATATTGTCTGCGGTCGCAGGCATAGTCGTTGGCTATCAACTTAGAAGTGATTCTATGCCGACTAATTGTGCAGAACTTGGTGCAGCTTATCTTGAAGTTGGCAAAAATGAGCTGGGGATAACTGACTTCGGATCAGATGAATGGATAAGGTTAATTGATGACGAAACGAAGTTTACAAATGATTGTTACGAAAGCCTAAATAAATAGCATGGATAAAATAACCCTCTCCTTCCAGACAATCTCTATGCTAATCAACTCAGGAGAGTCAAAAAAAGCTCTTGAAAGATTGGCTGAATTCGAAAAAGAAAACTCTGATGACAAGAGGCTGATATTTTATAAGCCTGGTTTTCTAATTGATATAGGAAATGACCTCAGAGATGTAAAAGTCATTGGTGAAGGTATCAATATTGGAGAGCAAACATTATTAAAAACAAACAATAACAAGACAAAGGCTTATCTCCACTACTGTCTGGCAAATGGGTATACAAGTTTGTATCAACTTACAGAGACAATGGGTGGCATTGCAGACCGAACCATACCTCAAAGCGAGAACCTTTCACAAGCTAAAAACCACTTATTGCAGGCTACAGATATTGAAATTGATGATCCAAACTTGGAAGTGCAATTGTTAGTTAACTTGGGTAACAGTTTAGACACGCTAGGTAGAGGAATTGAAGCAATTCACGCTTATAACAAGGCTCTCCGTTTGAGTAAAAACTTTCCGATGGCAGTAGTTAACAGAGCTAAAGCACTTCGAGCATTTGCCGAGATCTCTGACAAACATAGACCTTCGATATATATTACGGCTTACCAGGATATTAAGTCGGTTCTAGACAATCCAAAACTAGTACAGGTTGGTGGTCCTGAAGCGAAAAAAGCATTCGAGCGTGAACTTGCTTACATTGAGTCTCGCTTCCAAGACAAATCCTTGCTCAAGAAAAATATCAAACATCCCCGTTACAAAACAAAGGGGCTTACTAAATTTGAAAAATACTACTTAGATTTCTGCAGTCAGGAAAGGCTGTTTCTAAACTTCCATATTCACGATGATCACTGCGAGGCCGCCATAGAGGATCCGGTCTTTATCAGACTAATCACGAAAGTTGATGACAATGATACGTTCTACAACTTTGCAAAGCAGCTCAACCAGATTAAAGAAGATTATGCTGTAGCCAGGTTAAATCTCGTTCAATCCCAATACAAGCAAAAGGCATTCAACAACATTAGCAAGAGAACCTCTTATGTTTATGCCTTGGACTATTCACAATTTAACCTCTATCTCGGTTTGTTAAAGTCAGCGTTTAAAGATGCGTTCAATATTTTAGATAAGATAGCGGTATTTATTAACGATTACTACGACTTAGGGCTCAAAGAAAATAATATCTATTTCACCACGACTTCGGTCTGGGAAAATAAAGGTGTTATTAGGAAAGAAGTACTCAACTCAGAAAATTTAAGTCTTTATGCTTTATATGATGTTTATCGGGACTTTAAATCAAACAGGTATCAAAAAATTAAGCAGATAAGAAATGCACTCACCCACAGAAGACTAATTGTTTTTGACTCTTCAATTACTAGCGCAGATGACAATGTAGACAAGCATAATATTGACTCTGACACTTTTTTTCAGGAAACAGTAGATCTCATGCGTCTAACCAAGGCAACAATCATTTACCTGATCAATTTTGTAAACACTGAGGAAGAAAAGAAAAAGAAGGCAAACGGAAAACCGATCTTTGATATGTATGCTGACACTTCTCAGTTTCTGTAAGACTTTTCCGCAGATTTTTTATATAATCAAAGCAATCTATGGAACAAAAAGCTGATCATATTATGGAGAGAGAAACACCTACAACATTACACGCACTACGCAAAGATAGCCAAACAGAAATTTTGGGTCATTTTTCTCCTGACGAGCAACAGGATATTCAACACAAACAACAAATCCTCTCCTCACTCGCTTACTTCATTGGTAAAGACTTTCAAATTCCTGTAGAGCTAAATAAACCTGGCGCTGGTTGGCATTGGGATTTTGGTAAAAATATCATCCGGATTGACCCACAGGATTTACTCAAAAAAGACATGGATTACTTGCGCTTTGTTATATCTCACGAGGGCGGTCATAGGCGAGTCTCAAGAACTGAAGATATTCCTACAGAAACGTGGCGACAGCCAGGCTTTTCCTTCATGATGAACGCCATTGAAGATCCAAGAACAAATAATTTTGTGGCAGAAGCATATCCCCGCTTCCGTGATCAAATGGATATTGCTTATCAGGAAGATTTAGATTTTGAAGGCAAGGCAAAAGAAAAAGCCCATGATGAACTAGGCTATACACCCAGATTTATGCAGGCTGGTTTTGAATATATTCGTCAATGGTATAGAGAAACCCAAGGGGAAGAACTGGGTGCGTTGAGCGAAGATCTCCCCGAAGAAGTGAAGACCGTGGTCAAAAAGACTTTAGAGAGTGCCAGGGACTCCTGGCTACGTTATCCTTCCAAGCAGGAAGCTGACGACAGTGAAGAATTAACCAGGAAATATGCCAATGTAAGTTATGAGATTAATCGAGATGAAGTGTGGCCAGAATTTCAGAAACTGGTTGAGGAGGATATGCAGGATCAGGAAATGCAGGAGTTTATGAAAGATATGCAAGACGACGGCGAAGGTGAGGGTCAGCAAGGACTCCCGCAGGAACTTTCAGATTCTCTTACAGAAGATGAGCAAAAAGAATTGGAAGAAGCGATAGAAAATGCCCAGCAAGGAAATCAAGCCGGTCAGGAAGGTACTGGCCAACCAAGGGCAATTGATCTTGACTCTCTTTCTGAAGGCCTTAAACAAAAAATCAAGGATTATATTGATTCTCTACCAGAAGATGTTAAGCGAGAGTTAGCAGAGAAAGCACAGCAAGCCCTGCAAGACTTTGAGCGTGAAGTAAATGAAGAATTCGAAGGGAAGTTATCAGATAATCCGGAAAAACTAGCTCAGCGCGGTGAAACTACCGAAAGTCAAAAAAGAGAGTCAAGACAGGATTCAGAAGATGAAAGTGAAGCTGAAAACCGCCCAGAGCAAACTGCTGACCAAAAACGATTTAAAGACTTGATAGAAAAAGCCTTGCTTGGTGATGAAAATACTTATGAAGAATATCGCCGCGATGTACTTCCATTGATTGACACTCTCGAGTCAGACTTGCGAGAAATTTTTGTTGCCAGAAGGTCTCAAAAATGGCAAACAGGGTATAAGTCAGGGAAGCGCATTGATATCAAGCGAAGAATGCAGGAAAAAGCTCTGGGGATTTCTGCTGTCGAAAGTAGGGCTTGGCAAAAAAGAGAAATTCCTCAAGAAAAAGATTATGCCATTAGTTTGTTGGTGGATTTATCCGGTTCAATGCAAGGGCAAAAAATTCGTGAGACGTTCAAGGCAGCAGTCGTTCTAGCTGAAGTACTCAATAGGCTTTCAATTAATACTGAAATTCTTGGTTTTAACGATAGACTTTATGAGTATCAACCCTTTGGTCACGACATGGGTCGTGAAGTTCGAGAGCATATGGGTGGAATGTTACAAGAGGTAAATTCAGAGGCAGCCAGGTACAACGACGACGGTTGGGCTGTTCAGCAAGCATCGGAGCGTCTCGCTCGCCAAAAAGCAACGGAGAAGTTCCTGTTTGTCCTTTCCGATGGGTTGCCAGAAGAATCAAGTGTTCACTCTGGATCGCAATACGAACTTGGTAGAACGGTTAACCAGATAATGGAAAGTACAGATCAAAAACTAATTGGTTTAGGGATTGGTCCCGGCACTGACCACGTTGGACGATATTACCCAAACAGTGTCGCGAACATTGGAGTGAGGGAAATGTCAGACAAGTTAGCAGATATTATCAGGGAGGTAGTCGCCAATTACGATACATTTTAGTATACTATACATAGCATATGACAAATACATTTGAAGATTTTCTAAAATACGCTAATTCTCAAAAAGAAATCTCTTTGGTGATTGCTAAAGACGATGACGAACTTGAGAGTTTCACAAAAAAATTGAGTGAAGCTGAATTTAGGCAGGCGGTTGATACATCTGACTTATTTAAACACATTACAAAGGCTTCGAAAACTTTCGTTGCTGTTAAAGACGCTTTATCCAAAGATTTATATGATTTTGCAGTACAATACCCGACTGGTCAGATAGAGATTTACGATAAGTTTAATCTCAAATCCCAGACAGTAGTCCCCGTATACAAAGATGTTTCAGTTACATATGTATTAACCAAGGATGCCATTAATAAGACCCAAGAATCTGGTTTCAGGATTCTTGAAATAGCAGGTATAACTTATCAGAGCTGAAAAAAACTATGCCAGACGAATCTATGGAAAGACATCAATTTACCCCACCGCCAGAGCATCCTGTTGAGGAAACTCAAGATACTGTCGCATATTTAGGTGTTCGTTTGCCTAAAGCTGAGAATGCCGAAAGTCATTTTGTACCTCGTCAGGAACAATATGCTGACTATATAAATGACAGGTTTTCATTAGGTTTGCAAAAAGATATTGCCGTTAGTTTTTTACAAGGGGATCCGGTATTGGTTGAAGGTGGAACTAGCATCGGCAAAACCACTACTGTCAGAAAAATGGCGGCAGAACTAGGCTGGGAAGTTCATTATGCCAATTTAAACGGCGCAACCGATGTCGAGGATTTAATGGGTAGATACATTCCCAATCCAGACAAAAGAAGTTCTGATGATCCCGAGTATATATTTGCTGACGGAAAAGTTACATCGGGACTAAGACAAGAAGATGGCAAAGTAAAAGTGATCATTCTTGACGAGTTTAACTCAGCTGCTCCCAATATTGTGATTCGTTTGCATGAAGTGTTAGATGCAATCAATCGTGGTGAGTCTGTTGTTTTATCAGAAGATGCTTCCGAATCAATTCCTGTAAGTAAAGAAACCACTAAAGTGGTTGCACTCATGAATCCTCCTGGAAAGGGTTATTTTGGCAGAGAGCCATTGGATCCAGCTCAATTAAGACGTTGGGTGTATATCAAAGCTCCTTCTGAACTTCCTGATGATACCTTTTCTTACTCTACTGATGCCCTGTTTAGTTTGGCCTCGCAAGAAGAAGATGTTCCGCAAGAAGACTTTTTAGTCTCTCAAGACTATGCCTTACACCCCGAACAACTGCAGGAGATTTCAGGAATCGATTCAATACTCGGAAAATATAAAGAGTTTCATAAAGCAGCAAAAGAGTTGGTTAAAGGCAGAAGAATAGCTGCAGATCAACCTCAGCCATTCACTTATGATGACCGCATGGAACCCAGGAGAGTAAGGGACTTTATCCTGAGGTTTTATAATGGGGATATCAACGAAACATTCCAGTCAGCCCTGCGTTATTATTACTCTAATAAGCTTGATTCAGATGTCGACAAACAGAAATTAGAAGAACTTATCCAACATGTTGAGTACATTGCTCCTCAAAATGTATCTCCTAGACGAGGTTTCGACCGAAGCCCAACAGCAGCACCAGAACGACAAAGAGAAACTGTAGAAGTGTCCCAAGAGCAAAATGCCTGGAGCGATGTTTTGGGAGCTAATGTTGAGGTACCTCCATTGCCAGCAGAAGTAACGCCGGAAGTTCAGAGAAACTTAGAACGTCTCGGGTTTGAACTGAGGTATATTCCAAAGCTAGATATGGGCACTGTGGATGAGCTTAAACGCAATGGTCAGGAAAAATTCTTGGATGAAATTCAACGTCGCTATCCTAACTGGCGCAGGCATGAGTCCCTCTCTAGTGAGCAGCGACAAGATCACAATGTTGGGAGAAACTTGGAAGAATGGTTCTGGGGTCTGGCAAAAGATGGCAAAATGGAATTCCCTCAACTACCCGGTAGTTGGGTGGCTGTAGAAACGATGCCAAAGCCATCATATGGCGACACCTACGCCAAAACACCCGTGGGTGAGGGCTTAGGTATGGAAGATCGTTTTAGTGTTTCCTGGGACGATGCTCATCAAGCTATCGAAACTCACAAGCGTGAGCTTTTGGGAGAGATTGGTTTATCATCTTCTAAGGAAGTGAGAATGCTTGAAGCCGTGGAATGGAATCTCCTTGCCAATCGTGAAGGCTGGGGATCTACCAATACTTATGAATGGACGAATACAGAAGTGCGTGATGACGGCGATCCTCGCCGTGTCTTCTTTGGCGACTCCGTCAGTGGTGGTGCCGCCTTCGCCTATTGGCTTCCTCCGTCGCACTCGTATGCCTACCTTGGTTTCCGTGTCGCTGTAGTTCTTGGAACTTGATTTTTTGATTTTTTGGTTCTTTTGGTTTCTTGATTCTTGGTCCCTTGACCCGCGTAGCGGGTCGGTTTGTAATTTTTTTCACCCTCAATTTATTGATGTCTATAGATAGCAATTACCCTTGATTTTTAGTGCCTTCATTCTTTATACTGCAACTTAGATTTTGTTAATGAAAATATGAGTACGCTTATGTTTCACAAAAT
>JAHIUG010000105.1 GCA_018817245.1 Patescibacteria group bacterium
TTTTCCTAAATCAAAAATAGGTCGTCTGCTATATTTTTTTAGAATCATATTACTTAAGCATTTCGACTTAATTTTTGTACACATGACACCGATTTGGCTAGTACTTGGAGGTTGGTGGTGGAGATTAACTGGTCAATGTTCGGCCTTATGGTATACGCACGGGGTGGGAGGTACTATGTTGAGAGTGTCTACCTGGTTCGCAAATTATATCTTTACCGCAACACCCAAGGCCTTTCCCTTTCTGTCTGAAAAAGTTTTAGCTATAGGGCATGGTATTGATGCGCATTTTTCTTCTGTCCCGAGATTTAAATCAGATTCCAGATTAAATGTCATTTCGGTTGGTAGAATATCTTCAAGAAAGCGCGTGCGAGAATCCATTACATTATTTGCAGAGATTTTGAAACAAAATTCTAAAGCTTATTTTACCTGGGTTGGCGAACCTCTGACTAAAGATGATTATGATTATTACAGAGAAGTGCTTCATGACATAGAAAATTTGGATTTGAGAGGCCGTGTGAAGTTTAAGGGGAGGGTATTTTTTGAAGAGATGCCTAAGTTTTACGCATCTGCAGATTTATTGATTCATTTGTCTGAGACTGGAAGTCTTGATAAGGTTGTTCTAGAAGCTGTGGTCGCAGGATGCCCCGTTTTAAGCTCTAGTTCGGCTACGAATGAAGCTATCCAAGAAGCATACTGGGGTGGTCCAATTGACTCCAAGGCGGCAATAGAAGCGGTTAATCGAGCAAAACAAGGTATTTCGCAAGATAAACGCCAAAACATTGCGGACAGCTTTTCCATTGAACAATTGATTAATAAAATAGTAGACGCTTGTTTGAAATGATTCGAGAGTTATGTGTGGTATTAATGGTTTTACATTTTCAGATCCAGTGTGTTTGAGAGAAATGCACAAGCTGACCCATCATCGTGGCCCGGATGATGAGGGCTTTTTTGAGGCTCCTGGTATCTCATTAGCACATAACAGATTGTCTATAATAGATTTGTCAGATTCAGCACGTCAGCCCATGCATTCAGCTGACAATCGATTCACAATAGTGTTCAATGGAGAAATCTACAATTATAAAGAAATACGTTCTGAATTAGAAACTTTAGGTGAGAAATTTAGCACTAAATCAGATACTGAAGTTTTGCTTAAAGCATTTATAAAATGGGGGCAAGGATGTCTTCCAAAGTTAAATGGGATATTTGCGTTTGCAGTGTGGGATAAAGAAGAAAAAAAAATTACTTTAGTCCGTGATCAAATTGGAGTTAAGCCGTTATATTATTTTTGGGATGGTAAAAAGTTGATTTTTTCATCTGAGATTAAATCCATACTGTTGCATGACATTCCAAGAGATTTAGATTATGAATCTTTTAATTTATATTTTAGATTTTTGTACGTACCAGGTCCTCGTACAATGTTTAAATATATTAAGAAGCTACAGCCCGGACATGTAGCAACTTATACTCGAGAAAATTTTGAAATACAAAAATGGTGGGAGATTAAGGAGGGTTCGTATTTTTCAAATCGAGAAGATGCAGTAAGTGAAATACGGAGATCTACTAAAGAAGCTGTAAGTAGACAATTGGTGTCTGATCGCCCCTTAGGCGTGTTTTTATCAGGTGGAATAGACTCTACGTCCATATTAGGCATAATGAGTGAAATGACTAATGGGCCTGTAAAGACATTTTCAGTAGGGTATGAAACCGATATACAGCCAGAGAGATTTAATGCAGATTCAAATTTAGCTAAGAAGTCTGCTGAATATTTTGGAGCGGAACATCATACCTTTATGCTCAGCCCACAGGATGCAATTGATTCATTGCAAACAATCGCATGGCATATGGATGAGCCAGTATCAAATCATATACAATCTTCAACATATCTTTTAGCTAAATATGCTAAGCCTCATATAACTGTTGCACTTGGAGGTGATGGGGGAGACGAGTTATTCGGAGGATATAGTCGATATTGGTACAGCAATTTTATTGATCAAATACAATCTATTCCATTACCTGCTCGAAACGCAATTTTTTCATTAATTATTGGGAAGATTTTGGGAAGGTCAAAGCATGTAGAAAAGTTTACTTCAGCACCTGGTGCAGAGCGCGCTGCAGTCTTTTTGCAGGAGAAAGAGGACGTAATGAATACCATCTTGTCAAAAGACATAAATCAGCCTAAAAATGCAATGAATCATCTTAGTGCTCTTTATTCTCCACCATGGCAAGATCCAACGAATCAGATGATGGCTTCAGATATAAAGACTTGGATTCCTGATGAGTCTTTGGTCAGAACCGACAAATTAACCATGGCTCATGCTTTGGAAGAGAGGGTTCCTCTGCTTGATCCTAATGTTGTTTCTCTGTCCGCTCGTATTCCATCTAAATGGAAAGTAGGCAGTCGCAGACAAGGAAAA
>JAHIUG010000106.1 GCA_018817245.1 Patescibacteria group bacterium
AAATTTATTTTCAATTCTTGCCCCCAATATGTAACGTGCTGTTTTAGGAATATGAGGAACAATATCCATCCAAAGCAAATATCCCTCTTTGATTTTATTGAGGATCGAGGCGTTATCGAGAGAGAGAGAGAGAGAGAGAGAGAGTACGAAGCTGCGTCATAAATATGATGATATCATTTCTGTGGAAAATCTGCTTGTCTCGTGGAATGAATTTTTACGTGGAAAAAGGAAACGAAAAGATGTCGCCATCTTCTTTCTGCATTTCACAGATAATATTTTAGCTCTGCATCAAGAATTAAAGGATAAAACATACTGTCATGGTTCTTATTACCCATTCAAAATCAACGATCCAAAACCTCGCGACATACACAAGGCCGAAGTTCGAGATCGGCTGGTCCACCATACCGTTCACAGAATTTTATATCCGTACTTCGATCGGAAGTTCATCCATGACTCCTACTCCTGCCGCTTGGAAAAAGGTACTCATCGCGCCATAAATCGCTTGAGGACTACTTCCCAAAAAGTATCACGCAACCACACGCAAACCGTTTGGATCCTAAAATGTGATATTAGAAAATTTTTCGCTAACATCGATCACTTAATATTAAAAAAGATCTTAGAGCGGCATATTTCTGATACGAATATCCTTTGGCTTTTAAATCAAATTATTAATAGCTTTCACACAAAAGGGAAACCGGGAGTCGGTCTGCCGCTTGGCAATTTAACCAGCCAACTATTCGTAAACATTTACATGAACGAATTCGACCAATTCATAAAGCGAAATCTTAAAGTGAAATATTATATGCGTTATGCTGATGATTTTATCATTTTGCATCAGAGTCGATCGTATCTGAAAGAACTCATCGCTAAAATAGATATATTTCTTAAGAGTCGTCTGAGTCTAACGCTCAACCCAAATAAAGTATTTATCAAAACTCTAGCATCCGGCGTTGACTTCCTCGGCTGGATTCACTTCCCGCACCATCGTGTGCTGAGAACAGCGACAAAGCGACGGATGATCAAGAAATTGGTACAAAGTCAATCAGAACAAAGCGTGGCTTCGTATATGGGATTGTTGGGTCATGGTGACACTTATAAGCTCAAACGAAAAATATTTTGCAGCGATCCCGCTACGCGGGGAAAGCATACCTAAGGGTCAAAGTATCTAAGTGTCTAAGGGTCAAAAAGAAACAAAGGGTTAAAGAATCTCACTTGCGGAGTCGGAAAACGATTCGGTTGTGAGCAGACCATCGACCCGTGGGCCCAGCCCAGTCGAAGTCCAGCCACAATCCGTCTGCACCGCGCCGCACGAAGAAGACGCCCGGACTGCCATCGGCACCGGTAATTTGTTTCATGGCAATGGAATACCAGTCTCCTAATGCTTGTTCAGTGTATTTAAGTCTTAGGTGTGGTCCGACTTCTGCAGGGCAAAGTTCCAGGCCCAGTTCTTCTGCTTTTTTGTAGAGTTCATCTGTTGTGTGTACTTGATCGTCGTTAAAGATATTTTGAACTGTAAGCTGAACCAAATCGGCTTGTTCGGATTGTTTTTCAGTTGTGAAATCAAGGCTTCGCATCATGTGAAGTACAGAGTCGCTAATCTTCATGCCAGCTTGTTCTATGGCCTTTTCAAGCTGCCTTTCTGTCTGACCACCAATCTCAAGTGTCTGCCGGGTAATCTTGCCTTCTGGGAATGAGGTATAGATGTGATCGAGGTGACTTAAGGTTTTGAAAATATCTTTGAAGAGTGGGCCTATATAGGCTTTGGTGTTTTCTTTGATATCTTCTTGCTTCCAGGCGATTTCTTGAGGTTTACATTTTAGAACAATAGGTGCGTCTTCTTTGAGGTTACGTTGGTCTCGTACTTCTTTGATGCGCGGATCTCTTTCGTAGCCGAAACCATGGATTGGAGAATTGATCTCATAAAGGAAGATGAGTTCATCTTTTGTGAGTTTTTGTCCTTGTTTAGTTTTGTTTTCAATTGTGGTGAGAAGCTTCATGTCTGAAGATTTCTTTTTGTATTTTTCACCTTCCCCACCAAAATCTTTAAGTTTTTCGTTTAATGTATCTGTATCAGCAATATAAGGATCCATGTTTTGTTGGTGAGCGATTCCTCTGACTTCTGCGATACTATTTTCTTGCATGCGAATGGCCATTCTCGGAACAGTAGGTTTGCCTTGTTTGTCGTATGAGTAGTAAACATAGAAGTCACCTGTCTGAAGCTGAGACTTTGCTGTGGATTCAGCTGCTGTGCACCAACCCGTACCATGACCCTGCAAAGATTTGACGAGCGGCATATGATCTGAGTTTTGGTCGTATTTAACCCATTCGCCGTCAGTGATTAGAAGTTCGTGCTCTTCAGCCGGTGTGACTTTTTCTATAGCCCAAGCATAGAGTTTGCCGAAGTTGGCACCTTGCAGAAGTTTTTTGAATTCCGGATCTTCGGCTTCAGCTTGGATGTCTTTTTGCTCTGTCTTTTTAATAACCGAATCTACTACGTATGCCAAAGCTTCTCTGCTTAGGTCAGGAAATGGTGCTACTGTGTCTTTCTTTCTTTTTGAGAATGCTTGTTTCTCTTTATCAAAAGTTGAAAGCTTAAGCATTCCATTCCATGCCCAATACTTAGCCCACATTGGGTAGCTGTCTGAATCAGGATCTGTGAAGTAGTCTATCCAGTTGTCTAAGGTTGATTCTTGGTCGCTTTTGATCACCTCTGTTAATTGATCACGTATTTCTTCTGTAATCTCAATATCACCGTGTCCTTGTTCACGAGCTAATCTTTTTTGAGTTTCAAAATAACTTTCCGGAATATCTTCCGGCTTTATTACGTTTTGTTTGTGATAGTAGTTCTTGATTCGCTCTAATACTCTGGGATCATCTCTGTGTCCCATGTGAGTTTGTTTTATAACTTCCAGCCAATCAGTAATCTTTTCCACGGGCTTATCCGAGAACCCCTCTCCTTTTCTTTTTTTTCTAGCCTGCTCATGCTCAACCGGCTTAGAGGTATGAAGTTTGGATTCTCTTTTATTTAAAAATTGTTCGCCGAATTGGGGCATATTGGTCTACGAAAATACGAATTAACGCAAAATATACGAATTACGAATATTCTGTTGTTGGATTTTCTCTTATTAGCGGGTTTTGCGCAACACGACTACACTACTAAAACATTCTCATATTCTTGAGAATGTTAGAATTTTGTTCAAGGCATCAAAAATTACGACTCAACTAATTGAATTGTAAATCCAGCTGGTAATTCTCGATGATCAAATTGTCCGCCCGTTATTCCCCATTCCGGTATATTTATTGAATTTGCTTGCGCTATTTCAGTAACTGCATCGATTATTTCCTGATTAGTGGCATTTGGATTAAGGCTTTCAGCTAAAGACCATAAGCTCTGTCCGGCGCCCAAGGTAACGGATTTAACTTCAGATTTACGCTCCATTATTTCCTGCTCCAAAACGCCTTTTATCTGAGAAACATCTGCGGCTACTGCGTAATTCGTACTAATATCCAATATTCTAAAAGGTGTTTCTGTGTGATTTGGCAGTGTTTGGGACAAAAATCCGAAAGTACCAAGTGAAAAAAGAGCTACGCCGAAAACAGCGATTAAAAATGCTGATAAATGAAACTTATTGCCTTGAATAATCCCGTGCATACCTATCTTTATAATAACCTATTATTCGCTTTAACGATTTATTGGCTTGTTTTAGTAAAAAAAATAGTTAAATTTCGACAAAACACTTCTATATATATGTTAACTATCTGTGAATAACTCAAATAAGGGTTGCCACAATACCCTTTATTTGCTAATATCCCCTCACTAATTCAATGCGTTCGTACGGTTCCAAAAAGATACTGTGCGAAACGTGGACACTCCGGTATTGCCGGAGAATAAAAATATGTTAGATCCTAAGAAAAAGAAGCGCATAATTGAAAAATTTAAGATTCATCCTACAGATACCGGTTCGCCGCAAGTACAGATCGCTATATTAACGACAGAGATCAAAGATCTGACCGAACACTTGAGAGGCCATAAAAAGGACCACTCATCTCGCAGGGGTCTGATTAAAAAGGTTGGAGAGCGCCGTCGTTTAATGAAGTACTTGAAGCGCGAAGATCCAAAGTCTTACGACAACCTAATGGCGAATTTGAAATTGTAACCTGCCTGCCGGCAGGCAGGTATTCAGCCCCCGCAATGGGGGCTTTTTATCAAAAAAACTAATTTTCAATTCCCAAGTCTCAATTCTCAAACGTTTGGAAATTGATAACTGTAAGTTGGAAATTGTAAATAATTCGTATGTTTCGTATAAGATTCGCCTGCCTGCCGGTAGGCAGGTAATTTCGTAGACCTTTTTACTCTCTTGAATAAATCCCCATTTTCATATACCCTCCAACCGACGATTGACATTACGCTCAACCGTCTAAAACAAAACCTAATCAGCTATAATGCACATAATATGATCAAACATCTTGCACAACGCGTCGCAGTACTGGTTGATGCACAAAACATGTATCACTCAGCCAAGCATTTACACAATGCCCGATTAAACTTCGGCAAGGCAGTTGAAGACACGGTTGCTAACCGTCCCCTGGTTCGCGCGCTCGCCTATGTGGCAAAATCCAAAACCGGTGAAGAGACTGCGTTCTTTGAAGCGTTAATCGAGGCAAAGATTGAACCAAAGATAAAAGACGTGCAAGAATTTATCTCTGGCGCCAAAAAAGCTGACTGGGATGTGGGTATGGCGATCGACGCTGTTATGCTGGCAGAAAAAGTAGATGTAATAATTCTGATGACTGGTGACGGAGACTTTGTGCCTCTGATTAAATATCTACACGGACGCGGAGTCATGGTGGAAGTCGTAGCATTTGAAGAATCTACGAATGCTCAGTTAAAAGAAGAGGCTGATAGTTTTTCTGACCTTTCCTCAAAACCCGAACTTCTTCTTAGATCCGGTCATAAATCAACATCTTCCAAAAAGACAAAAAATAAAAATACAAAATCAACAGAAAAAAGAAAAAACGTAAAAATAACTTATTAGTTAACCGATGAACTGAGGAACTTAAGAACTGAGGAACGCTCTGAAAAATTGTTCTTTAGTCCCTAAGTTCTTTAGTCCTTAAGTAAATATAACGTGGCCCAAAGACAAGGAGACCACTTAAGATAATTTTGGTCTTGAGTCTTTGGGGACACGCCTAGTTACAAATATGTCAAAATCACAATCTAAAGAGTTCTCCATTGAATGGGGAGGACGCAAACTTACTATTGGAGTAGGTCTTTTAGCCCAGCAGGCCAATGGATCCTGCACGATCAGATACGGTGACACCATGGCACTGTGCGCCGCCACCATGGGAAACGAGAGAGAAGGCTTGGACTTCTTCCCGCTACATGTAGACTTTGAAGAGCGCATGTACGCAGCCGGAAGAATCAAAGGTTCGCGCTTTATAAAACGTGAAGGACGACCAACTGATGAAGCTATACTTTCTGGCCGCTTGATTGATCGCGCTGTTCGGCCGCTCTTTCAGAGCAATATCAGAAATGAAATTTCTGTTGTAACGACAGTTTTTTCGCATGACCACGAAAATGACGCTGATGTCCCGGGACTAATCGGATCAGCTTGCGCTCTTGCAATATCTGACATCCCTTGGGACGGACCAATCGCCGCAGCCAGAATCGGTAGAGTTGATGGAGAATTGGTTTTAAATCCAACTTATGATCAGATCCTAAAGGGTGACCTTGATCTTGTTGTCGCCGGTGTTGAAGGTAAGACAATCATGCTTGAGGCTGGTGCGAATGAACTTACCAGTGAAGAAATGACAGATGCGATTGCATGGGCGCTTGAACAATTTGCTCCGGTCATTGATCTCATAAAACAGGTTCAAAAAGCAGTAGGCAAAACAAAAATAGATGTGTTGGCGCCAAAAACCGAGGGTGAAAAAATTGAACGCGAAGAACTTGAAAAACTTTTTGAGTTGTCGCGTGAATTTATGAAGACGCGTCAGGTCACAACCTTGTTTGCCAACCCGCTTAAAAGCAAAGCTGACCGCAAATCAGCTGTAACCAAACTTAAAATTGAATTGGACGAATATCTTACTGAGCAAGAAATCTCAAAAGAAAACCGACGCAAAGCTTTAGACATTATAGATGAATTTGTTGATTCGGAAATTACGCGAATGATTCTGGAAGAAGATCGCCGCGCTGATGGTCGCGCTTTGGACGAGGTGCGTGAACTAGTGGAGATGGTTGGTGTCTTGCCGCGAACTCATGGTTCCGGTCTCTTTCAACGTGGTGCGACTCAGGTGCTCTCAAGTGTTACCTTGGGTTCGCCGGGTATGGAACAGACACTGGATACGATGGAGTATCAAGGAAAAAAGCGCTTCTTCCATCATTATAATTTCCCAAGCTATTCAGTTGGTGAAACAAGACCAAACCGAGGTCCGGGGAGACGCGAGATTGGTCATGGTGCATTAGCAGAGCGCGCTATTCAACCGGTCATCCCTGGACGTGAGGAATTCCCATACACCATACGTGTTGTGTCTGAGGTCTTGGGATCAAACGGGTCTTCGTCCATGGGCGCGACCTGTGGCTCAACTCTTGCATTGATGGATGCCGGTGTGCCAATTAAGGCGCCTGTTGCCGGTATTGCCATGGGTGTGGCAAGCGACGAAAAAGCGGGAAAATTCAAAGTCATCACTGACCTGCAAGATCTTGAAGACGGTAATGGCGGAATGGATTTTAAAGTTACTGGCACACGCAAAGGAGTAACATCTCTTCAGATGGACACTAAGACGCACGGCATCCCGATACAAACAGTTAAAGAAGCTTTTGCCGGTGCACAGAAAGCTATTAACAAAATTCTCGATGAGATTGAAAGCGTTATTGCCGCACCACGCGCAGAGCTATCAGAGTGGGCACCGCGCATCGAGTCCATTAAAATCGATCCTGATAAAATTCGCGACGTTATTGGCCCGGGCGGGAAAATCATTAACGAGATCATTGATGCTTGTAACGTACAGATCGATATTGAAGATGACGGCCTTGTAAATATTACAGCGCTTGAATCCGAAGGCATGCAAAGAGCCATGGAGTGGGTCAAAAAATTGACACACGAAATTGAAGCTGGTGAAATTTACACCGGAAAAGTTACTCGCATAATGGACTTTGGTGCATTCGTCGAAATACTACCCAACAAGGAAGGCTTGGTTCACATATCAGAGCTGGCACCGCACAGAGTTGAAAAGGTTACTGATATAGTGAATATTGGAGATGAAGTAAAGGTAAAAGTTTACGAGATAGACTCCATGGGAAGAGTTAATCTATCAGTAAAACGAGCTGATCCGGATTACAAACCAACAGAGCAAGACAGCCGACCGATGCGGGACAAAAAACCAAGCGGAAGAAGACCGGGCGGTCGCTTTAACGGTCCTCGTAGATAATGTATAGAGATACTGTAGAAATAAATGGAAATAAATTCTGTTTCCGTATATTTCTACTTATTTCCATATATTTCGAAATTCGTATATTCGTATAAAATTCGCCTGCCTGCCGGTAGGCGGGTAATTTCATAGACCTACATGCGCAAATCCTCAATCCAAGATAAGGCACCTCATAGTGGAGCTATTTTGGCTTACGGCTCATCATCTCGTGCATACGCATGGGGACCTGTTGCCGCACTAATTTCCGGCTTTCTGCTTCTGACATTAATAGCGTTTGGCTGGCGCGCGCTTTCCAGTCCATTATCACTACCAGAGTCCACATACCTGCTTCTTTACATTAGACCCTCCTTGCAATTACCCGCCGGGTCACCCGAATTATGGCGTGAAAAACAGGCAGAGGCTAAACCGTGGCCAATCCTCGGTGGGCTGGCCTTAGATGAAAACGCCGAGCACTACGCATTCACCATTTCGCCAAGCCTTTTAAGCTTATGGAAATTTTCAAGTAAACAAGAAATTAAAAATTTTGAGCTCAAGACACTCCTGTCTTTTGCGGGCTGGAAAGATTATTTAAAATCTACCTGGCTGCAAATTTGGCCCGGAAATCTTGGGACAGGGAGCGCTTCTTTAGAATCCGGATTGCACTTTGGTGGCCCGATTTCAAAAGGTACCTGGTACACTGACCTGAAAGTTCCAGCCGGTTCAGATGCCGATCAGAATTACCTTGATCAAAATTTTCTTGATGTTCAAAGTCTCCCATACATCTGGCCTATCGTTGAAAGCTCACTTCGTAGACGAGGAATTGATTTGAACCTGGCTGTGCCACCGGCAACAATTAGCTGGATTGATAATGAACAGGATCAAATCAAACTGACACTCAATTTTAACGAGCCCCTGAGTGCAGAGGCCAGAGCACAACTGGCTGCGAGTGTGGGCCTAGTGGAAAAACAGTTGTATTCTCTTGATGATGGAACTGTGATCACTGAATTAATTACGCCAGTTCAGGCTCTTAGTCAGTCATCCACAGATCACTGGCGATTGGATGACGGGAAAAGCTTAATTTTTGGTGAAAATACAGTTATTCTTGGCAATGTGGAACAAATTGGGACAAAGGTTGAGCCTCCTGATAACTGTACCGGCAAAATCTTGGCAATTTTTGACAGAAATACATTGGCTACATTTTTAGAAAGGGCCGGCTTTGAAAAGATGGATTTACCTAATCGTACATATTGGATGGAGGATGGTAATAAACTGAAAATTTGTACCAAATAAAATGTTATCCACATAACACTTTTTTATATAAACATCTCATTCGCCTCTGTTTAGCAAAGTATTTAAGTTATCCACAGATACCCGTTGATATCTTAGTGAAAAACAGTTATTATATATAGGCATTAAAAGTCGTTCTTTCATTACATTTTTTTAAGTTTACTTTGTGCTCTTTTTACTGTATCCGAACCGATGACCCAAAACAAAAACAAAATGAACTTAGCCAAAGTTCAAAATAGGGCACCGGTTCCTTGTATCGACTAGACCCCACCCTCAGCTCTAAGCTGGGACAGAAAGCAAAAAACAAAATTAAAAAAACACGTTAGGTACAGTCCCCACTTCTCATGGAAGCAAGCTACGTTCTCTAAAAACAGAGAGCTCGGCAGGGGTACTACCAGGGTTTGGTCGTAACAACAGTCCTTCCTCAGACCATGACAAAAACGGCTTGTCTGAGTTGTCGCGATATTCGCTCTGACAGTATGTCAGGGTAAAACCTCCCGCTTTTCAGCGGAATTTATCGCTTGACGACGCAAGACCCGTGTCTCGGTCTAAGCGCCGCACCGCCACATTTGCGCATAAAATGCATACGGGCGAACTGCGGCGCTTTTGTATTACATTAAGAATTACGAATAAGGATCTACGAAAGTACGAATCTTATACGAAATATACGGATAATTTCTAATTTCCAGCTTCCAAACGTTTGAGAATTGAAAATTGAAAATTTTTTTGCCCTTGTGCTCTCATGCTTTCATGTTTTAATGTTCTCGTGCTTTAATGTTCTAGTGTTCTCGTGCCCTTGTGTTTAAACGACTTCTTACTATATACTCTTGCCAATTCAATCAATGCTGCCTACAGCTAAATAATGTCCCAATATGCCATTAACACCAGAACAAATCACACATTTTAAAG
>JAHIUG010000107.1 GCA_018817245.1 Patescibacteria group bacterium
AGATAAGGTGATTGATGATTGCAGCGCGACACTGAGGTTTTGACATTAATTGCCCATCCTCCAAAAAACAATGTTCGCTTATTATTTCAGGCGTAGGAGACATATGCTAATAGCATAGCACTAGGATGAAACAAGGCAAGCAGACTAAGGCGTCTTGATCTTTAATGAAAAATGAGCTATCCTCTTTTAACTTCCATTATTGGAGACGTGTCAGAGTGGTCGAATGAGCCGCACTCGAAATGCGGTGCCCCGATTGTATCGGGGCCGGAGGTTCGAATCCTCCCGTCTCCGCCATAGTAAAACGTCTCGCTGATCGCGAGGCGTTTTGTGTTTTTAGCTGTGTAAAAAATACTATTAAAACAAGCTAATCTTTTTTAATTGGATAGTTGTGCCGAAAACATAACCCAGAAAAATTGTCCTATCGGTACAAATTTCTTGGTAGTTTATATGCACGAAAGCCTTGATAATTATTAGGATTAATATGAATATAAAAAAGGCTAAAACTCAAAAACCCAGAAAAATTGTCCTATCGGACATTTTTTCTGGGTTTTTGAAAGTATTAATTTTGTTGAGCCTGTTGCTTTGAGATTGATGGATAGTTTCCAGTTGTAGTTGTCGCAATTAAAATCCAAAATAGAATTGCGAGATCGTTCTTGAAATACGGAACATCAACTAATCCGTGAACAAGGATTACCGCCAAGATGGGCAGTGCTGCTAATCCGGACTTTTTATACCAGAGAATTAAGATCCATGTGAAAGCCAGAATTCCGAGCAATCCAACTTCGCTCCAAAGATTCAGTAAGATGTTGTGCGGATATTGGAAGACTTCCATCCAGGTGGCTTCATGATACGGCTGAATCATTTTCGGATACGCTCCTAATCCGGCTCCGAGGATCGGACGATCTGCCAGCATATTTTGCGTCTCCTCCCACATGACCAGACGAACTTTGCCTGACCAGTCTTTAAAAAAGATTTGATTAGTGATCGTGCTCCTCGACATTGGAAACGAAAACGCGAGAATCAAAGAAACGATAGCGATGGCGATAACCGGGAGTCTGGTCGCTTTTTTAATCAATAGCGTAACGAACATGGCTGCCAAGAGTGCGATAAAACCGCCGTCACTTTTTGCAAGCAGCGTGGCGATCAAGCCGCTGGCGAATCCGAGCCAGAGAATGATATCCGGTATCCGGTATCCGGTATCCGATTTTTTGTTAACAACAAGATAAAAACACAGAGCTGATATTGGAACCGCGAACAGAGCGAGTGCGTTCGGATAAGGGAATGGGCCGGTTGCGCGGATTCCTTGCGGTGGCTTGTCCCAGGGTGCAGGTATTCCGTGTCCGGAAACGAACTGAATAAGAGCCCACAACGCGACAATTCCGGTTACAAAGATCAGGGAGCGGATAAGGTGTCGCCTATCTTCGTTCGACCGAACCAGATCGGCGAGCATGACAAAGATTAAAATCGGCTCAAGGAAATATGCGCGCCAAAGTCCGAGCGCTCCCATGTGGCCAGGTGCTACAAAGATTCCGATTACGCCAGCCAGTAACCACAACACCAGCGGAATGACCCATCCGGATTTATGTAACTTCTCCCACGCGCTTTTTATTCCATTAAATCTTCGTTCATATATCCAGGCCGCCAAAAACAAGAGCAAGAAAATTTCGAGCAGCGTAGTAGGAAGTGGCCCAATATGAAAACGCACGACATAAATCGGAAGTACAAGCGGTAATAGGATTAGAATTAGGTTTTTTATATTTGTCATCTCGACCGAAGCGAATGCGGAGCGGAGAGATCCTTTAGAAAGATTTCTCCGCTACACTTCACTGCGTTTCGTTTCGGTCGAAATGACAGATGCTATGCAAGTGGATTATCCAACTTCGGAGGAGTGGTCCGTCGAATCGATATGAGTTCGCGGATTGTCTCTTTTGAAATCGTTTTAGTACCAAGAATCATGATCGCGTAAACCACAATTCCAACTACAACCGAGATTGCCAGATTTAAATCTTTAAGCGGCCAAATCACCAGTCCCATCACAACTGCGGACAGTATGGCTTTGAAAGAAACTTTGGGATGCCAGCGTGTTTTGGACAAATGAAGACACATCCACGTGGCACCAATTGCAATCCAGAACTCAGAAAAAACAGTAAGCCAGGCAGCTGCCCACATTCCATAAGTTGGGATGAAAATTATGTAGCCGGTCAAAGTCACGATCGCCACTGCAATGTAAATCGGGAGCATTTTGCGTTGTGCGTTTAAAGCCACAATTCCGTATGAAGAAATTGTGCCAAAGAAAATCGCAGCTACAGCCACCACTAAGATGCGCAAGATATCTCCGGACACGGCGAAATCAGAACCTGCAACCAGAATCATTCCGCGTGTAGCCAGAACAAAAGTACCGACAACCAGTGGCGCTGCGAAAAGCGTCATTACATTAAAAGAGTTGTTCAGAAGCCTGGAGAATTTTTGTTTATCTCCCGTTGCCCATGATTTGGCAATAACCGGAAGTAGGATTCCTGCGTACATAAACGGGAGAGTTACAAGAATTTCCAGAACGCG
>JAHIUG010000108.1 GCA_018817245.1 Patescibacteria group bacterium
AGAAAAATGAGGTCACACTTAAAGCTGTTAAGAGATATGAGAGCGCAACTATATGACTTGTGATTTCTGCTAGTGCGTAAAATGCATTATGTAGAAAAACAAAAACAAAAACACCAGCAGCTCCTGCGCCAGTTATATACAGATATTGTTTTTGTTTTAGATTTGTAGCCGCAGGCTTTAGCCTGCGTGTAAGAACAAGGAGCGCAACACCAAGCAAAGTAAAGATTATAAATGGGATAAGAAAAAGCGGGCCGCTTATCAGCTCCTGAATCGGCGGCACAAACATTTGTGCGATTATAAATACGAACACGACAACGCTTGCCCAAAAAATGATTTTAATTTTTTTCATGCTGCAATTATACAACTGAATCGCCTAGATATAAACATTCTCACATTCTTGAGAATGTTAGAATGTTATTTTTTATTTGTTCGATTACACTTTCCTGATCCGTGTTGTTTACAATTATCGAGATATCGGAATACGGCGGTTCAAACACCTTTTGCAGTCTCTTGCTATAATCGCTATCCACATGATGACCAGCCCTGTGTGACAGGCGCTGCTGGATAAGATTTGGATCTGCTTTTATCCAGAGAAATTTGGCATGCGGCAAATCTTCTAAAATCAGATCTCGATGTTTTTGAAAAGGAAGCGCCTGGCTTATTACGAGCTTATCGTGTCTTTTATCAAGTTCCACAACCTCCTCAACCACTCTCTCGTAAAACTCCTCACGCAAATCATAGGGAAGTATTTCGATTTTCATGATTTCTTTCATCCCCGCTGTCAATTGCTCATCACCGTCATAAAAATAAAAACCGAAAAAATCCCTGAAGATTTCTCCCACGTAATTCTTCCCACAACCGGGATGACCAAAAAGAAAAAACAACATATCTACCAACGTTAAACATTCTCATATTCTTGAGAATATTAGAATGTTAAAATTTCTTAATAAATGTCAGAAACTTTTTTCCATATAGAGTAAGGGAATGAAATACCATCTGACCCTGATATTTTTTGTTCACCAAACCAGCTTGGACCAACCGTCTAGTGTGTTGTGAAATGGTTTTCATATTACAATTTAACTTATGTGAAATAGTGTCTAAATTTACTTTACCCTCCACATCAATCAACAAAAGAATATCAATGCGCCGGTGATTGGCCACGCCCTTAAAATGTCGTTCAAGTTGCCTGCTTGTTTTCATATTTTAAAAAATTATATTGTGCTTTAACCCTTTAACCTTATTCTCATATTCTTGAGAATATTAGAATAAAGGACGGATAGAAGAAGGTTATGTTTATGATTATTTGGATTTTGATTTAGATTGGCGGTCGGCGAGCTTGATCTCGCGTTTGATTTTTAATGCCCATTTGAAACCCGGATCTCCACCCCACAAAAGCCAAGCAATGTATCCATTGGATGGTCGCTTTTCATTACCATAATCTTTGCCCTTTTTATCTACCGCATGACGAGAAAAGAAAGAGACCATGCGCATTATAGTACTCGGGCTGAGCGTGCGACGGTTTTTCAGATCACGCGCGCGCATAATCCCGACCGGTGTACCCCCACGCTTGAACATGCGCCGAAATTTCAAACCCTTCTCCCCTGCTCTGGCAATCTCCACCGGCGGCTTAAAATTGATGTGCTTATACTTTTTCGCAACTGGCATATGAAGATAGTATAGCAAAAATCAGTTCGATCTTCCCGCCCAAAAAATGATTTTAATTTTTTTCATAAGGACATTATAGCAATTTTTCACTACTATAAACGATCATGTGGATAATTCTTGATAATGCGCACTTTAAATGCTATATTTTTAACATCAAGACGAAAAGGGATCCGAACGGTTAACTGCCTAAGGAGTCCTTTTTATTTATGGTATTATTTGAACAAAGCACTATGGATAAAATTTATAATGAAAAATTTAAAAATCTCGTCCTATATGTCTTGTCGCACGCAGACTATAAGGAAGGGGGCATTAAGAAGCTAAACAAGCTGCTCTATTTTATTGATTTCTATTTTTATCGAGACCACGAGCGACTGATTTCAGACATGGATTATGCAAAGGCAGACATGGGGCCTGTTGTGGACGGGTATAAACAAATATTCTTTGAGCTTCAAAAAGATGGTGTATTAGAACCCATCAGTGGTAACGGATATGTGGTATACAAACCATTGGGGCATGCAGACTTAAGTCAGTTTAAGTCTGAAGAGATTGACCATATTGGAAAAGTACTTGATAAGTACGGGAAACTTTCAAGTAATGATCTTGAACTTATTTCGCATCAGCAACAGCCGTGGATTCTTACAGAAACCATGGGTGAAAAAATCGACCCTGACCTAGCTCTTTTAATATCTGACAGCGACTCTGAAGAAACTGAGGTAAATAATGAGGACCTAAAAAAAGAGTTAATAGAACTTGCAAATACAGCATAAGATATGGGAGAAATTGTAATTGATATACTCCCCTCTCTCCAAGAGGAAATTAACAGGGCTGATAAGAAAACCCAGAAACTCTTCAAAAAACAAAAAGAATTCATGACAGACTGTCCCAACTATCCATCACTTGGACGTAAAAAACTAGAGGGTGTATATGATAAATACCACGCCCAACTTTGGGAGATAAGATTAAACATAAAAAAGCGGATCGTGTTTGTTGAACGAGAAGGAGGAAAACGCGTGATATGGTTAAAAATTGTAGATCACGATGAACTAGCTAGGAAAAATACAATACACGCAAAAGGAGATTACTAAAACACCTAACAAAAGGTGTTTATTTTTTCTTTATTTCTGCTTCTTCATCCCTTTGTTTCTTAAGAGCTTCAACAACTGCATTTGCAACCCTGTCTAGAATTTCATCAGAAACATAGTATTGATTATTTTGTTTTTCTTTATTCTTATTATTTTTCATATTATTTTTTATTTAGTGAATTAGACTTAAATAGCTACTAGAGCGTATCCGGCTTATCTACCCAATACATGGTCTGTTCTTTTCCCTTTGGCCAATCAATGTTTAATCGTGGCGAAAATGCATGTATCTCATTAATATTCGCTTTGTTCACTTCTTCTGCGTCTTTCTCATTTATAACAGGCACAAAAGTGTGATACTGCGGATCTTCTCCATCTTCCCAGTCAACTGTTTCGTAAAATTCTTTAACATATAACTGACCGCAATCCGTGCACTTCATTAGTTTGCGACTGAAATGCGAATCTTTGACATAGGTTTTAATACATTCAAGAGAATTAATAACTTCACCCATGGTTATATTCGCATCCTTCCAAAGATGACATTGCGTTGGCTCCCTATTGATATTTGTTGATTTTTTCATATTATTTTTTATTTAGTTTATTAAGCGCAAAAAAGCGGTTAGGAGACTTGATTCAGTTCGACTACTGAATGAAATCTCCCAACCGCTTTTGCAGTTAGTCCGCGCATCACATCTGGCTCTCAGCAGACTTCCCTGATTGC
>JAHIUG010000109.1 GCA_018817245.1 Patescibacteria group bacterium
ATTATCCAATCGCAATTAATATAGGAGTTCAAATCAAATATCTGAAACCCACCAAAAAGCTCCTATCGGCAATTATTGGTGGGTTTTTTATTTTGTTGTTTTCGGATTTTAAATGGTGCATCCATGAGTTGAATACACAAGCAAAAACCGCACAGAAATTGTGCGGTTTTTGTATCTCAATATTTGAATTATTATTTGATGATTTGAAAACTTTTTACAACATCTTCAAAAATCTCAGATTCCAAGCATTCGTATAGTGATAATTCATAAATCTTTCCGTCATGTGCCAATCGATAAGTTGGACATCTATCGCCTTCAGAAACTGAGTCTCTACTTTTAATTGAGATATTCATCTCTGGAAGTGGTGTTTCATCTTCTTGTGTTGGCTTTTTAGTTACGAAGAAAAAACCCTTTTCTCCAGTGACTGAATATCCCTCAGGAATATCAAGTGAAAACTTCAACTCTTCATTTTGATAATTAGCTTCAGAGATTTCGATCTCAGGCTGAACTTCTGGAGTAACGTCTTTATTCTGCCAAAGACAAACTCCGCCTCCTACGATAACTGCTGTGATGATTGCAGTTATTAAGATTGTAATGGGATTTGTTTTATATTGCATATTCACCATATTTAACACAAAATTGTCATTTTGTCAATAAAAAAACGGTCAGATGTCTTCTGCGGAAAGGAGGAAACGCAGGACATCTGACCTAGGAGTTAAAGCTCCGAACAGATTGCTCCGTTCGGAGGGTTGCTTCGGCATCCATAACTATACAGCCGTCGCTTATCGCTCGATATGCCGCAAACGAACGCAGACTCTGGCAACTGTACAGCATCCATTCTCGTTTTAACGCTCTACACAGTAGAGTAACCATATTACAGTGTGACCGCTTCAAATGGACTATTCCAACAAGGAGTGGAATATTTATAACAGAACCCCCCTTTTCTGTCAATATATAAGAAAAAACGCGCTCGATCTGCCAGTGCAAATAAAGCGCGAGGAGGATACTGGGTAGGAGGGGCATCCTGATGGTTTTCGTCACGGTTCACTTCCAAAGCAGGCTCAAGTACCGCTTCTTCTGATTGCCATGACTCTACTAACAGAATCTTGAGCGCCGACTCCGACAGCCCCCATAGGCTGAAGGTGAGAAGTCTTTACCGGCCTGGTCAGGCCTTGTTTCCCCCTACCCATTCCCCATGTGATTAATTTATAACACGAATTTAAAGATATGTCAACCCCAATTGGCACAAAAATGCTAATATTTGACTAATTTAAGTAAAAAAAATCCGGATAGAAAGATTTCTCCGCTGCGGTCGAAATGACAGACTAAACTGGATCCCAGTTCAAGCTTGATATGACAGGGTTTAAAACTTCTTAACCAAATCTTGTCGAAATCCTCCCCTTTCTCTTGCTTTTTGCACATAAATCCTACGACCACCCGGCTCTGAATCCCACTTTTCATATGGAGGACGCAATGTCGCATTCGGCGTTGGTTCATTACCTGGAAATCGTCCGTACTTTGCCTTATCCCAAGCTTCTGGATCATTTAAGAGCTTCTCTTTTAACATCCGCCCTACTAACTCTCGCATAACAGACGGATCTTCGTTTATCTCATCTAACAATTCCCGCGCAACAGAATCCGGCAGCACAAATTCCGCGGTCATGTACTGTCCGTGTCGCCCATCATAAGTTCGCCAATCCGGTTGTTGGGGAATGTAATATGTAAAACGAATAGCAGCCTCAGGCTTACCATTTTCAACAGCTTGATCATGCATGACATTTTTGTATTGGCCTGTAAACTTCGGCTCTTGGCGATCCGGTGTCTTTCCTATTCCCATAAATCCTTTTTTACCCGGAATAGTGACCTGTTCATACACAGGTTTTTTAACCATTCGGATATCAATCAACTCGTGTAAACCCTGTTTCTCCATAAGTTTTCCAAGATCTAATCCAATGCGCTTATCAGTCTCGGAAACCAATTGCCACTCTATTACATCTTTAGTGTGTTGACTCTCGTCTCTGCTAGGCTTAACTTCACGCATTCTGTAAGAAATTGCAGAATCACCGGCCACGGCTATTGGCGACAATTCTTCTTTAGGCAAAAACGCACTAAACCTAAATCCTCCATGCTTTAAAATCTGTTCAAACACTTGCTCTTTTTTACTTTCAACTTTCGCTTCCACTGGCTCTGGTTTTATCACGGGAGCTGGTGGTTTTGGTGGTGGAACTCTTGGCGGTGGTAGTGGCCTTCTTTCTGGCACAGGCGCGGGCGGACGTACGGGCACAAGCGGTTCGACACGTTTTTCCACCGCTGGTTTAGGTGGTGGCTCTGGTGGCTTTTTCTTTTGCTCTTCTGAACGGAGGACTTCCAAAGCCGAAAAGAGTTCACTCGGTTCACCCCACTTTTTCACGCTCAGCCGTTCATATCTGGAGCTGTCTTTATCTCCATGCTCAATGAACCTAGCTAACTCACGAGTATCTCTGCCACGTTCCTTCCGGAATCCCGGGATCCAAACCAACTCACCCGTATCACCGCTTTGTTTGAGAGCTTGTAAAAACTTGGGTATATCACCGCTGGTTTTTATTTCACCTTCTGCTGATCCTGGAGGGTAATTTACAAATGTCTGCGTGCTATAGTCAGCCAATATAGTTTCCGCAGAACGTGCAACGAATATATTCAACAAATGCTTAGCCTTAGGCCCCAATGCAACACCGGCGTGCAATATGGCTTCTACAAATACTCTGGGTGCAAGGTGCCCCTGTTTTAAAAGTTCAAAATACTTATTATCTTTATTTATGGAGAAAGTTAAACTGCCACCACCATCACTTGCCCTACCTGCAGCATCTGCAGTGGGGTTGCATATTGCGTATGAAACCAGTTGTTTTTCTTGATCCTCTGGATGATCCAAGATAAGCATTGGTCGGACGCCGCGCTCCAATACAAAATTCTGATAGCGCGGCATAAGGACCGCAGGGGGATGTCCCTCTTTCATCCCTTCGGGCAATGCCTTGACGGCTTTTTTCCCCAGATCTCCTAGATCGAGATCCGGACTCTTTGAACAAACCGTATAAACAGTAAAATCCTCATCTTGGTGATGGGTCTTTCCTTCAACATTCACAAAATCCAAGTCAGGCATGACGCCCAAAGTCACTTCATCAATTTGTTCTTTGACCTTTTTTTCCTCATCCAGAGGTTCTCTATAATATTTATAACTCTCATCCTCAGTCTTCCAAACTTCGGCAATTCGTTTCTTAATAATTTTAGTCGCTTTTTCTACGGCAGTTTCAGGCCGTCCAACAGGCTTTTCAACAACTGGCTCAGGTGGTGGCTCTGGTGGCTTTGGCAGCGGATCCCTATAAACATCCTTATTTCCTTGCTCAATAAAACTTCGTAACTGAGTTCTATGGTGGCCCCAGGGATCACTCATCCCCGGAACGTTACTGAATGTACCTGTGCCCCCACTCTGTTCAAGTGTTTGTATAAATCCAGATACATCTTTGCTGGTTTTCACCTGCCCTTCAGCGGATCCTCCGGGATAACTCACTGTGGTCTGCGTACTATAATCAGCCAACATAACATCACCTGTGCCCGCTCCAATTATTCCAAATAAATGCTTGGCTTGCGGCCCCAATGCAACACCGGCATGCAATATAGCTATTATAAACTCCCTAGGCATCAATTTACCTTGTTTCAAAAGATCGTAATACTCATTATCTTTATCTATTGAAAAAACTAGTTGTGATCCTCCATCAGCATATCTACCATCCACATCTCTTGCAGGATTATAGATTGCGTAGGTTACAATCTGTTTTTTATCATCCTCAGGATGATCAACGCTAATCATCGAACGAATACCTCGTTCAAAAAATTGTTGACTTTGAGGAAAAATACCCGAAATACCAGGCGGAAAGTTTTTATTTTTATATATATGTGTAGCTTTCATCTCATCAGGCAGATTGGCGATGATTTTTTTCCCCAAGGCTTCGAGTCGAGGATCAGCGCTCTCTGACCAAATGATATAGCTTTCCCAATCATCTTTTGTCAAATGAGCTTTTGCCTGCACAGTTACAAAACCCAAATCCGGCATGACGTCAACCGTCATTTTATCTAAACGCTCTTTGGTTTCCGAATCAAATCGCTCTTTGTATTCGTCAGTTCGCGCATTCCAAAAATCCGCAATCATTTGTTCCTGAGTTTTTGGCTCAGCTGGCTCCGAACCGATTCTTGTATCAGATTTCATATTTGCATTATAGCAGCTTCAACCAAACCCAGGCCAAAGCACACAGGGGGTCGTATCTTGAATTCTGCATTTTGACAGGGTGATTCTTTGAAATATCAACATTTTAAATATTTTTAATTTTGAAAATGCAGAATACAAGATACGACCCCTATTTTATAGTAGTTTCAACCAAACCCAGGCCAAAGCGCTGCCATCATCAACTGGCATGGCGGTACTAACCTTTTGCTTCAGTTCTTCTCGCGCTCCTTCATCTTTCAAAAAATATTCAATTTGTTTTTTCAGTCTTTCCGAAAAATCATTGCCCTGCATTACAACAGCAAATGGCACGCGCCGAACATTATTCACTTGATGACTGTTTGGAATTGGAACGAGGATGGCAGGTTTTTCTAAACAAACCAGATCCGCGATCCCGCCCATGCCGGCGCGTGAAACAACAAGATCCGCGGCCGCGTAAGCTTTTAACATCTGATTTTCATCTAGAAACTCGTGAGCCACGTAGTCCTGACTCCTGCGTCCCGGGTACTGCGACCTTCCTTTTCCTTTGCCTGTGAGATGGATTATCTGCGTAAGCCGTAACAAATCTCCTAAACATTTCCAAACTCCATCATTTAAATATTTTGCGCCAGTTCCGCCACCAACTATCAAGACAATCGGCCTTTCAGGATCAAGTCCGAAAAAAGTTGCGGCATCATGTTTTGTCGGTGGAATGGAATTAGCAAAACGACACGGTGTGGCAACTTGCCAGCTCCTCACGTCTTTAAAAGGCAAGAAGTCATATTCAAAAGAGGTTGTCACAGATTGGCAAAGCGCAGCCACAGTTTTGTTTGCCAGTCCGGGTTCAGCATCCAATTGATGAATCGCGCACGGAATTTCTTTGAGCCAAGCAGCTTTAAAAATTGGAACGCCGGTAAATCCGCCTGCTGAAACTACAAGGGATGGTTTTATTTTTGCAATTATACGTTTTGAAGATAAGTGAGCACGCCAAAAATCCAATGGCCAGGTAATCCATCGCAAGCTCGGATATCGTGGAACTTTTGCAACCGGAATTTCAAAAAAAGGAATCTCTTCTTTTTCCAAAACGTTCTGTTCAGGACCATTCGGAGTACCCGCCCATGCGAATTCCAAATCCGGTCGCTTTTTTTTCATCTGCCGTAAAACAGCGATAAGCGGTGTTACCGGTCCCATTGTTCCGCCTCCTGTAAATAAAATAGTCATATTTAGCATTCAGTATACAGTATACGGTATTCAGTATACTCAATACTTATCTTTGTTGACGTGAGATCGACGCGACCATACCACAGCCCACGCAAAGCGCGATAAATGCTGAGCTGCCATAACTGACGAACGGCAAAGTCACACCAGTCATTGGCACAAGACCGATCATTGAACCAATATTAAAAAAAGACTGCAGGGCAATCCAACCGCCGATACCGGTTGCCAAAAACGTTCCAAATTCATCTGACGAGTTTCTGGCAATTGAAAAACATTTCCAGACCAAAGCGCCGAGTGCCACTATAAATAATAGCATGATAAAAAATCCCATCTCTTCTGCCATGACTGCGAAAACAGAATCACCGGCTACTTCCGGCAAATATAAATACTTTTGCCGCGAGTGACCATATCCAAGTCCGAATAATCCGCCTGATCCTATTGCGAGAAATGCTTGATTAATATGATACCCAATCCCCTGCGGATCCAGTTCCGGATGGAGAAATGTCATAAACCGAGCAGCGCGATAAGGAGTGAGCTTTATTAATATAGCAACCAGTCCAACGCCTGCCGCTCCTAAACCCATAAACCAAACAAACGGAGCGCCAGCTATAAAATATGTAAGCAGCGCAGAGCCGGCGATCACAATCATAGATCCCGTATTTGGCTGAACAACTAAAAGAAACATTACAACGCCCAAAATGGAAAGGAACGGAACAAGTCCGCGCTCCACAGTCTTTGCATCTCCACCGCTTCTGGAGGCAAGCCACGCAGCCACATAAAGGAGAAATGTTACCTTAACAAGTTCAGACGGCTGAAAACCGAATGGTCCCAAATTTACCCAACGAGACGATCCGCCGATTGTTACGCCAAGCCCAGGAATAAAAACCAAAATCAGCAACAGGATACTGATAATAAGTGCGGGCATGGCGAGTTTTCTAAGTTTGCGATAATCAATTATCGTGAAAAGAGCGAAAAGCACGGTGCCTGGCAAAAGTCCTTTTGTGAGTTGATTTTTTAAAAAATAAAGACTGTCACCGAATTTTTGATAACCCAACGGCCCGCTGGCTGACGTCAGCATTACCAGCCCAAAAACAGTTAATCCGGCGATTAGCCAAATCAGAACCTTATCCGGTGGGCATAGTTTTCTCATTAGGTCTACGAAATTACGAATTGATTCTGTCATTTCGACCGTAACGCAGTGGAGCGGAGAAATCTTTCTGAAAGATCTCTCGGCTTCGCTCGAGATGACAGTTATGACTACATTTTATCAACTAACGCGATTGCAGTTCCGACGGCCGCGCAAACGAATGCGAGCACCCAAAATCGCATCACAATCTTTGGTTCACCCCAACCGATTGCTTCAAAATGATGATGGAGCGGAGAACTTTTAAAAATCTTTTTGCCGCCTCGCAATTTCTTTGAAGTCACCTGTAACAACACGGATCCGGATTCAATAACGAACGGCAGCCCGATAATAAACAATAGAAGCGGCTGATTGGTGAGCATTGCCACAACTCCGAGAACTGTGCCCATTGCCATGGCTCCCGTATCTCCCATGAAAAACGCTGCAGGGGTTATGTTGTGCCACACAAACGCCAAAAGCGCTCCAACAATAGCCGCGCAAAATACCGCGAGATCTATCTTGCCCTGAGAAAACGCAATTACGCCGTAAGCACCGAAGGCTGCCAAGAGAGTGCCGCCCGCTAGTCCATCTAAACCATCTGTTTCATTAACGGAAAAAGATGTGGCCACGATAACAATCGCGAAGAACGGGATATACCACCATCCAAGAGACAAATCACCATCAAATGGAATATGTATGGCATCCCAATCCAACTTTGAGAAAAACCACCAAGCCGCTCCTAGGGCGATTAAGCTGTAAGACATAAGTCTGTGCCTAACGCGCAGCCCTCCGCCTTTTGGTCCGATTTTTTTTATATTCAAATAATCGTCTAAAAGACCAACTAGCGCAGCAGCTACAAAAGCTCCAAGTGGCAAAAGCGTTTGTCCGCGAGATAAAAAGTTCAGGTAACAGACAGTTCCGATTCCAAACAATGTGCAGCCATAGTGTAACAATACAATAACAGCCAACACAGTTACCCAAATCACCAATCCACCCATTGTCGGAGTTCCGGCTTTGGCAGCGTGGAAGTGAGCCATGACCGGCGCAGATGACGCGTCTCTAATACTCTTTCCCATCTTTTTCTTTTTCAGCCAACGAATGAGCGCAGGCGTCCACATCAGTGCAATCATAAAACAGATTGCTGCGACAATTAATACTTTGAGTATTTCATCTACGGGATATGACATGATTGGGGGTATTTTTAATTACTAATTATCAAACTTCGGACGCCGGACTTCGGACGAATAATCAACTGTTTACCATCACCAAAAAGAATGCGCCGAATGACCAGAGTATGATTGATGCGAGCGCGATAGCTGATACGGTTCTGCTTGCCAGCGGCTCTTTGCGAAATATGCCAAACGCGAACAAGAGATCAAACAATACCACAACAAAAGCGATTCCCGGAATAGCGAATAACCATTGCCACGCTCGCACATCGTCAATGCCCAAATATATATTATAGTGCATGACAATCGTGCCGATATTTATACCGCGTGGCAACATTTTTATTAGGAAATATACAGTTGTGACTACAAACAGAACGACCGTACTAACGGTCGTCCAGCGTACAAAATGATCCTGCGCGGCTCGGCGCGCAGAAAATTTCCATTCGTCCCACCTCATTACCTAATCTTATTGCAAAATCACTCTCAAATCAAGATACGTTAATAACCTCCGAAACTTCCGAAATCATTTGCATGAGTGTGGCTTCAATTCCCTTTTTTAAAGTAAGATCAGCGAGCGGGCAACCAACACAATGTCCTTGAAAACGAACTGTTACACGTCCGGAATTAATATCAAAATCCACAAATTCAGCATCGCCGCCATGCATTGCTAAACTCGGGCGTATTGTATCCAACGCTTGTTTTATATCTTTTATTAATTCTTCTTTAGTTTTAGACATATTCATTCTTGTCATCCTGAACGGAATGAACGAGTGAAGCGAGAGAATGGAGCTGAAGGATCTAGCCGCTTAGAAATACGGGGCCATATCCTTCGGCTACGCTACGCTTCGCTCAGGATGACAAAAGGATTTGTGAATAGATTACCTATATTCAGACATCTTGACAAGATTCCAACATAAATGTATTATCCGGTCACAAATAACAGAGTACTAGAGATTAACTATTATATAAAATATGGCACATAAGAAAGCTGGTGGCTCCACAAGTAACGTACATGACTCTCAAGGGCAGCGCCTTGGGACTAAGCTTTATGGTGGACAATATACCACTTTGGGTGGAATTATCGTACGTCAGCGTGGAACAAAAATCCGTCCTGGTAGAAATGTTCTCAAAGGATCTGATGATACACTTTTCGCAGGTGTGGAAGGAATTGTTTCATTCAGTGATAAAAAAGTAAGACGTTTTACTGGATTCCTAAAAAGCGCAAAATACGTTCATGTGGATCCAATAGTGGCAAAAGAATAAGAAATTCAAAATCCGTGGTTAGCCTCGGATTTTTGTTTGCAGAACGGTGAGCGCAGCAATCCTAATATCTGTCATTTCGACCGGAGCGGAGAAATCTCATTCGAACGAAACTGTAGCCGTAGGTCTTTAGCCTGCGTTCTAACGATCTAGGGGCGCATCTGAGAATTTCGTCTCTCGGAGACGAGAAAATTTGCAAAGCTACGTGGGACTGTCTGAGTTCACCTACGTGTTGAATTCCACTGGGATCATCGTGCCGCTTGATGACGTGATCGTAATGGGGCTCACGAACCGAGGCGAGTTGAATCGTCACGAGCGTTCGAGCTACTCAGCCGAGTGGCACATGATTGAGCCGAGTGATCGAATCACGATCGAGCTCCATGACGACGAGACCGACGAGAGCATGGTGTTCATCGTGCCAGAGGTTGGTCTGCCGGAGCCGCCGGTGAGCCTCGACAATGAGCGTACTGGACAGCACACCTCCACAAGTATCTGAGGAAGTGTTGTCAATGCGCCGAGTAGAGCGACTTGCCGTCCCACGATTACGCACAATTCAAGGTTCCTCGGGTGGTGCGTCTTTCTTTATGAGAAAAAAAATTGTAAAAAGCCCAATCAAAATGTAAAAATAATCAAGAATTTCTCATTTGTGTAACCAGATACATGGTTTTCCAGTATTTTGCCTAACGTTCGCGTGTATGCGATGTTGCGACTGAAAGGAGCAATATGGACGGAGGCTCACCGTTAGGGGAGCCGCAGTCGCATACACGCTGTTGTACGATGTAATGAAAAATTCTTAATTCGCGATAGCGAATAATTTAATCGGAAAAAATTTAATCAATAGTTATGTCTTTTCTGGCAAACTTTTGTGACAACGGGTGGTCGGGACTTTCAAGATCGTTTGTTGTCCATGTTGTGTATTTATAACCACCACTAAATTTTGAGCCTCTCCTAGAAATTCTAATACCGCAATTATAATCACGTGTCACAATGGCAACGCCAGTATCATCAAGTTGAGTTTTTATCATCTCGACAGGGAGTGTGTTAACACCTTCTTGCTGCAAGGCGTCCAAGAACCCGTCTAAAGTCGGAGCAAATGCTTCGCGACTTTCTTTTTGCTCATCACCGTGTTCCGGTGTTGGTTTTTCAACAGACATATATTTTGTGGTTATTGATTAAATTTTTTCCGATTATATTTGCCCGATAGGGCAAAAAGAATTTTTCATTATTTCGTACAACGTTAGGGATATACGAAGTTGCGAGCTCGCGTCACTTTACATAATACTTTACAACAGCAAGACAATCATCACGACCTTTCCATAAAAAAACTTCTTGCTTCAATTTTGGATGTTTGCGGATGAGCTTCACAAGAGAAGATGCCACCGCTCTCCAAACAAATTTTTCTTGGTCTTTTGCTAAAATTTTCAATAATTTCAACGATTCTTCTGGATATGACTGGCCGAACCAAACCCCCAAGCACATAGCCACATTCCAGCGAACATTTTTGTTTTTAACTTTCATCCATTTTCTAAGTCGCTTGAATGTGGTGTTGGGGTCTTTGTATCCCACATGCGACAATGCAAAAGGACCGCAATTTTTTCTAACATAATTATCATCGTCATACATAAGCGGATCAAGTAAATCTAAAGCATGTGGGATGTGTTCCTTTTTGATACGCAATAAACCGACTTCAACGGCACGACGAATGTTGGGGTTTGGTTCGGCTACCCACTTTTCCCAAATGGGCAGATATTCCAAGAAAAATTTGTCATTTATTGCTTTTACATCTTTAGTGGCATCTTCTCGTACGCCCCAATTAGGCGAATCCGCCAGTTTTCTGATTTTAGCAAGAAGTTTTTTGTCTATCATATTTGTTGTATTAGCGAGCTCGCAATTTGGGTGAGGGGCGAGCCGAGCCCCGAACCGTATATCCCTTGTTCGTATAATGAAAGCATACCAGAAATGGTATGCTTTTTCTGTGAGATCCCCCAATGCCGTGTTGAGGCAAAGGCACGCTTTGGGCGCGCCCTTCAGTCCTCGTCGCTTAACGTGTGGCCTC
>JAHIUG010000110.1 GCA_018817245.1 Patescibacteria group bacterium
AAACGCGGAGTATGAACTTCCAAAAACCCGCACTGGTCAAACCAAGCGCGGATTAATTTTACGATCTCTGAACGAGCGCGGACTTTTTCCTGATTCATTAAACAGTATACGGCAATAGTGCCATGAATCGCGCACGCTTTATTGCCTGTGAAAGTTTGCGCTGATGTTTTGCACAAACACCCGATCTCTTGCGTGGAACAATTTTTCCAAACGAAGAAAGATAACGACGCAATGTGTCCGTATCTTTGTAATTTATTGCGCTAGCACTTGTCTGACAAAAGTAGCATTGTCTATTAATATTCTTATTCATAAATTGCTATGTGTTACGTGCTACGTGTCTAAAACGGCACATCCTCTAAACGAATCTCTTCTTCACCAACTCCTTTGTCTACTGACGGCTGTGCATTATTAGCCGGATACTGAGTAGTAGGTTGATTTGCAGACGATGGCTGCGAACCTGTCGGGGCACCTGCCGGAGCTCGATCCAACATGATCATATTCTCGCAGATAATCTCAGTACGTGTTCGTTTTGATCCATCCTGTGCCTCCCAGTCACGAGTTTGCAATCTACCTTCGACATAAACCTTTCGACCCTTACCAAGATACTGACCGCAGATATCCGCCAATCGACCCCACGCTACAATATTATGATATTCAACCCGTTCCTGCTTTTGGCCTGCCGCATCAGTCCACTGAGAAGAAGTGGCTACTGAAAAATTTGCTACGTTTTGACCACTTGTAGTGGTGCGTATCTCAGGATCTCGTGTGAGGTTCCCGATTATCATTGCTCGATTTAAGTTCATATTGTTTGGAAGCTTGAAGTTAGAAGTTAGAAGTTAGAAGATAGAAGTTATTTTTCGGTTTCTTGTTCTTCAGTTTCCTTTGGGGCTGCCTCGCTTGTTAATGCTTGATCAATCTTCTTATCAAGTTCTTCATCTGACAAAACCGGCACTGCCTCTGTCTTTTCTTCAGACTTCTCGCCGGGTTCCGCCTCAATTACAGCCACACCTGATTTGATCTCCTCAGCAACCTTACTCTTGTCCTTTGGCGCAGCTTCGCGACGACGACGGCCGCGACCACTAGACGTATCAACTTCCACCTCCTGGAACTGAACAAGTTCAAAACTGCCGCTACCGGCTTCTTCGGCTTTCAATATCAAATGACGCAACACATCCTTGGAAATTCTAAGCGATTCTTCCAACTTTGCCATTAACGGAGTTTCTGCTGTCAGATTATCTAAAATATAATGACCGTAACGCACATTCTTAATTGGATAAGCCAACCTAAACTTGCCCAATCGTTTTGTTTCCGTAACGCTTGCGCCGTACTTTTCTAAAAGATTTTTCACATTCGACTCTACGCCTCCGATCTCATCATCAGTGAAGGTGGCGGGAATGATATAGAGTAATTCGTATTGCATGTATTTATTAGCCTGATCGTGCTACGTGTTATGGATTATATCTTACGTGTAATATGGGAGAGACTATAAAAAATGGACGATTATGTCAAGCGATCTTAGTTTTTTTGGCGTGATTAGTGTATTTTATACTGATATGAAACATTTTGCCGTATTTGGAACTCATCCTCGCCTTAGTTTAGCAGAATTTAAGGCTGCGCGCCCTAAAGCGAAAAATATTAAGGTAGATGATGAAGCGATCACGTTCGAAGACCCGGACTGGAATGGGCAAAAAATGATCGATTTACTCGGTGGAACCGTAAAGTTGGGGGAGGTTGTATTAGAGGTTCCTATTTCAAAATTGGATGAGAGAATGCTGGCAAAGGTTGTGTTAGAAAATCCACGTGCAGATAAAATTGTATTTGGGCTTTCTTTTTATGGCGGTCTTGCGTCTATTCGTAAAAAGATAGAAAAGCTGCCAATAAGATTAAAGCGCGAGCTTAAAGACACCGGAAGACATGTTAGATGGATGACTAGCGAGCACGGCAAATCACCAACTCCGGCAGCTGTGGCAAAGCTTGATCTGACGGATAAGGGATATGATTTTGTATTGATTATTAATAATGACAGAGTAGCGATTGGATTAACCACTCATGTGCAGGATGCAGATGCGTGGAGTCTCAGGGATTACGGACGACCAGCGCGCAAAGCCAAAGCCGGAATGCTCCCACCTAAACTTGCTCGCATGATGGTGAATCTTGCTGAGCTTTCGGATGGAGGAGTGCTCCTCGATCCGTTCTGCGGATCAGGAACTATTTTAATGGAAGCCGCTTTAGCTACCCAAGCCGAAAAAATAATCGGGTCGGATATTGATGCGAAACAAATCAAAGATACAAATGCGAATTTGGATTGGCTGGTTCAACAAAACATTTTTAAGAACAACGAGCGCAAAAACATCCAAACTTTTGTTTCCGACATCAGAAAGTTAGACCCCCGGACCTCGGACATCGGACCTCGGACGATTGACGTAGTCGTGACAGAAGGATATTTAGGACCGCCGCTCAAAGGCCATGAAACAAATGCCGGACTAGAAAAATCAGCAACTGAAATCACAAACTTATGGCGTGATACATTTCAGGTCCTTCATCCACTACTAAAAGATAAAGGCCGTGTAGTTTGCATTTGGCCAGCCTATAAAACAAAGTTGGGATCTGCGCGCGTTGATTTATCTGAAGATAAGGAGCTGCTTAAAAAATTCAACATCCTAACTCCAGAGCCGATGATATATCACCGCCAAGGCCAACATATAAAGCGACAAATCATGATATTAGAGAAAAAGGGTTGACAAAACCCCAATTTTCTGATAGATTCTAGCGTCGATCTTTTCATTATTTTTCATCCATATTCACCAACAAGGAGGACATACCATGGGAGCCGAAGGAAAGAACCCGGAAGACGCTGAATATCCTAGACGACATTCTGAAACACAGAGACATGATCTTGGATTGCCTAGTGTGCTAAGGACAGGTTCAGAGGCAACTCAGGGCAGACCTGTTGGAAGGCCGATCATAAAACCTAAGCTGGAACCAACGACAGAGCCAGCACAAGTTACCAAGATTGATCCAGTACAGAGACCTAAGGTCGTTGATCTAGAAGGCATGACTCCGCTTAGCCGCATGAGCCGAGTGAGGGAAGCCACAGAACAACGTATTAGCAACCTGAAAAAAGCACATGCAGATGAGATAGCTTCTCTGAAAGCAGAGCTACTTCGTGCGAAACGTGCTCAAAAGGAAGAACAGCAAGCGCACCAAGTCACCAAGCAAAGGCTGGCTGAAACAAATAACGAAGTTGATAGACTGCGTGCAATCCCTGTAGAAGACAGCGCTAAAGCGTTTGAGATCATCGAAACAGGGAAAATAGACCTGGTCAAAGCCTCAGCAACTATCTGGAAAATCCTTATAGAAACTTACAAAGAGATAGACATTGGTATGACAGGAGAAGTAATCGAAAGGTGTCATGAAGCAGTTGCTACTCTGGGACTGAATATGCCTGACGACCAACTTCGAAAGATCGTAGATGATATCTTGAATGAGGGATTTGCGGATGAACTGGAAGAAACCCCGCAAGAAGGTGATCGACCGACACACGTTGGTCACAAACCTCCTAGAAAGAAATGATCTTTCTACCCTTTCAAACTTAACTTAAACCACAGCACGGGCTGCGGTTTTTTTTATTTATAGCGCTTCTCCCAATCCTCAATAGCTTTGCGCAAAGCTTGATCTCCTAAAACCGAACAATGAATCTTGCGAGCAGGCAATCCGCCCAGCCGCTCCACGATATGTCGTGGTGTAATCTTAGACGCGTCTTCCAATGACATGCCGCCATTTTCTGTTACCATGACAGATAAAACCGAAGTTGATGCTATGGCTGAGGCACATCCAAAAGTTTTCCATTTCATCTCGGTTATCCGCAGGGTTGCCGGATCAACTTTGATCCATACTTTCATTACATCTCCGCAAGCTGGCGAACCAACCATTCCCATGGCCGCGTCCTTGAGCGCGGATTCATCTTCAACATAATTCCGCGGATTAAAAAAATGATCCTTAACCTCGTCCGAATAAAACCAGCCGCTCTCTTGATCATGCGAAACTATATCTCCTTTATTATTCATAATTTTCTTCTGTCATTTCGACCGGAGCCCCACAATTCGACGGGGCGGAGCGGAGAAATCTTTTCGGACGAGATCTCTCCGCGTTGGTCGAGATGACAGATATGTTACGTGTTACGTGCTACGTGTTATGTATTACGTGTAATTTTTCATATTCAATTTTAGCGGACTCATTGTACGCAGCTTTTCTATAACCCCTGGCACGACTTCAATTACGCGTTCAATATCTGCAGCGCTGGTTTTCTTACCCAGAGTAAAACGAATTGCTCCATGAGCGGCTTCGTACGGAAGTCCGAGCGCCGTGATCACGTACGAAGGTTCCAGCGATTTGGAAGCGCACGCAGATCCGGTTGAAACGTAAATTCCTTGTGCATCCAGATACAGAACCGCAGCTTCTCCCTCAGTATCCATAAAAGAAATATTCACATTATTAGGAAGCCTTTCGGCCACATGACCGTTCAATCTGGTTTTTGGAATTGTGAGCAGACCTTGAATTAATCGATCACGAAGTACGAATAATCGCGCGTTCTCATCCTCCTTTTCCGATTGCGCAATCTCCAGCGCTTTTGCCAAACCCACAATCCCCGGCACATTTTCTGTACCGGATCTAAGTCCGCGCTCTTGTCCGCCACCCCGAACAAGTGGTTCAAGATTTACGCCTTTGCGAAGATAAAGAAGCCCCACACCTTTTGGTCCGTAAATCTTTGAACCGTTCAAAGTCATTGTATCCACATGCAATTTCTCAACATCAAGCTCACATGCACCTGCAGCCTGACAAGCGTCAGTATGAAAATATGGGAGCGCAGTTTTATTTTGCTTGCGCCACTTTAAAATCTCACGCCCAATGTCTGCGATGAGTTGAATAGTTCCGATTTCATTATTTGCGTAAATGATTGAAACAAGAATCGTGTCCGCGCGCAGAGCCGCTGCCAGATCTTTTGGATCAATCAGTCCGTGTTTATCAACCGAGAGAATGGTGAGCTCAATTTCACCGTTCTTTTCCAAAAATTTTAACGGTTCTAGCACAGCAGGATGTTCGATTGCGCTCGTAATAACGTGACGCCCCTTTTCCTTATTCGCGCGAATGATTCCAATGACAGCAAGATTGTCGGATTCAGTGCCGCCGGATGTGAACAAAACTTCATGATCACGACAATTCAATATTCGGGCGATAGAATTGCGAGCGCCATCAACAGCTTTTTTTGCTTGCAAGCCAGCAGAATGAAAAGATGACGGATTTGCATAAACCTCGCTTATGTACGGCAGCATAGCCTCAAGTACGCGAGACTCCACAAAAGTTGTGGCTGCATGATCTAGATAAATCTGCTCCATATTCCTAGTAAACTACTAGGAATTAAAACTGTTGTCAATCTTTGCTCGCCGAAATAGTGGTACACTATTAGCATATGAAATATTTTGGACAATTCATTTTATTTTTTTGTTTTGCTCTCATTGGAGCAGGCTGTCCCCTGACACAAAATCTGGATACTCCACGAATCGCAGAACCAATTGAAACAACTCTTTCCGAACAAACCATTGCGCAAAAACTTGGCTTTGGGGAGATACCAAAAGTACCGACATCAGAACTTCGCCCCGGAACAAAAGGTAGCGTACGTGTAAATGCTGATCTGCCAACCATTCCGGAGTTTGTAACCGTATTAAGAGTTAAGAGCGGCAGACCTAATCCGTCCCAACTTAGAAATATCGGTGCTTCGCTTAATATTCCAGGTGGCGTAATCGGCGCTTCACCATTAAGTCAAGAATTAACATTGCAATGGACGGACGACCAAGGCGTGGAGTGGAATTTTAACGGCTCGTCCAGAAAACTCGAGTTCTCAGATCCTGCGGCAAAACCTGAATCTAACACTGTAACGGAATTACCGGACTATCAGCGAGTTCTGGAAAACGCATTAGCTTTTTTGAGCACTCACGGAATTAATGCAACGCGCTTAGGAAAACCTTATATTGAGCCTGACTGGAAAGCATGGTGGGAATCTGAGCGCGAACAAAAACGCTGCGTTGGTTTTACGGATCGCGCGCTAATCCGCACTATGTCCGCTTCTACTGCTTTACTCCATGCGGCTCCGCCAAATTTACCACCAGCAAACGAAACAAACTGTCTGACTCCGGAGTTTCCTTCACGTATAGTTGTGCAATTCAATGCCACACAAGATGAACAGAGTGTTTTTATGGGCGATGGAGTTACTGTTAAAGGCGCAACTTTATATGTTGATGTCTCAAACCAAAAAATCTCAAGCGGCTCGATCGTACAACAAATTGATCCTGATCGCTCAGATTATCCAGGCCTGACTTTAGATGAGGCGCGACAAAAATTGGCACAAGGTGGTCAAGGAGGAACACCAAATGGAAATGTAACAATAGACGATGTAAGTTTTGAATGGTTTTTAATAGAAGATAAGACAGCGCCATTTGTAACATATCTTTATCCAGCATTTGTCGGCAGCGGAACCATTGTGTACGCTGACGGCAGAACATCTCCATATAGAATCGTTGTGCCATTGGTATCGAACTGAGTAAATTCAATCGTAAATTCAGTAGTTGATTCGGTAGTAAATATGGTGGTGTATTCGTAATTCGTCACTCCATTCGTAATATTCGTAACGCGATTCGTCAATTCGTAAACTATGAAAATCCCACAAGAACTCCAAGCGCATCTTCCTCATGCCGTATTGATTATTACTAGTGACAATATTATTTCGCGTTTTTACCTGGCAGGAGGCGATACTATAGAAGAAATAGACAGCGTATCTTTACCAAGCGAATTCAAACAAGATTCAGAAGGCAGCTTCACATCATCTGATGGTTCACGCGTTGCCGGCCCTGATTCGGACATTCATGACACTCCAAGACGAAAACAGTTTGTTAAAATGATGACTGAAAAAACTGAGGAGCTCGTGCGCAAACATAACATCGTCCACATTAACCTTGTTATGCCGGCTGAAGTTGAACATCTGTTTTCAGACAAACTGGCAAATGACGTAAAAGAAAAGATAATGCATGTGAAGCACCTCAGCCTGATGAAAGAAAATCCGATTGACATCGTGCGAATAATTTTTGAGAAATAATTCAACGTGCCAACCACACTTGACGACGAATTCAATCCATGAGACACTCTCTGCCATATGACAGATCAAACAATATACAATTGTCTTAAAGAACTACGCCGCAGCAAAGGAATGACCCAAGAAGCGCTGGCGAAAAAAGTTGGCACAAGCCGTCAAACTATTTGTTCCATGGAAAAGGGTGACTACATTCCTTCTCTAAAACTTGCCCTGCTAATCTCAAAGCAATTTGAAAGTTCTGTTGAAGATCTGTTCCATCTTAAAAAAAGAGTTTGCAAAAGTTAATATGCAACTAGACACTCTAAATCGCAAAGAGCTGTTTGATGAAATTTCCGACCTTGCGCGCAATCAGGGAATTTCAACTCAGGAAGAATGGGATGGTTTAGTGGACGAGGTTGTTGAAAGCCACATATCTCTTGGCGAGCTGGATGAGGATCAGGATCTTGAAGGATTAAAAAACGCACTCATGGAAAAATGGGAAGTTCACACAAGCCAATCCCATCCTGAGTCTGACGCAGATAGAGAAGAAACATAGGAAGACTGAAGAACTTAAGGACTGAAGGACAATTGTTCCTAAGTTCCTAAGTTCCTAAGTTCCTAAGTTCCTAAATTCTTCAGTAATTTCTCCAGATATTTTAGCGCTTCAACGCGCGTTTTTATTTTTCCTTTGTCGCGCAAACTTTCAATACTCCGAATCAACTCACCCATCCTCGCCCCGGGCTTAACTCCAAGT
>JAHIUG010000111.1 GCA_018817245.1 Patescibacteria group bacterium
CATGAAACGCAAGCCTCTCCCGGAGTATCGCATTTTCGCCCCCAACACAGTCCCTCGCCAAAACCTTGAGCATAATATTCCTGATTGCATCGCGCGTCGTTCTGATTCACCTCGTACTTTGCCGTGTTCACATCTGTGTAATTTGGCCGCGATCCTGCTTCTGCGAACATAATCGGTTTCTCAGATTTAACGTCTGCACAATACTCACTCGCTAAAAATTTAGTCCTGTTTATCATAAAAACTTCCAGAGCATTGAGCTTCAGGGTTGCGGGATTGATTGTTTGTAAAATCGTGACAGCTCCCAGCGCAATTATTAGACCGACTGTAGCATCAATCATGATTTCTTTTGCGCGCTCGATTCCACCGGCTGCAGATCCAAAAATATATCGGAAGCCGCCCCATACGAACATAACCGCAGCCGCTGTAGCCACAATTCCCATAATGTATTTAAAAATCACGGCTACGAATTCACGAAATCCTTGTACTGTTGAGACCCCACCTATGGGCATGGAAAGATTAATAATCGGCTCCGGTGCCACGCATTTACCTTGCCCTTTGGTACAACCAAGGCCTGGCCTAAAGGCGTCGGCCGAACCTCCATATTCCGGAGTCGCACATTCTTCCTGTGTAAAACACATTACCTCCTTTGCTTTAAGATCAGCGGCCGTTGGCGCTCCCGGGACAGTCGGCGTTGCAAGCGTCCCAGCTCCAGCCTGACGAAAAATCTCGCCGGGAGGATCAAGCGCCTTGCAAAGAGCCTCACAGGTTGAGCGTGTTTGGCGAGGGAAGGGGAGCTTCTTTTGCGTTCGATTTCCATCTACCACTTGTTCACAAACGCAGCATGAATAAAAAATCTTACTGCCATCCTCACACTCCTCTGTCTCATTTGTGCACACCTTGTCACCGAATGAAATCGGTGGAGATGCGGTTTCACTAATACAACATCCCGGACCACGCGGTCCTTCAGTGCAGACAGCTCGACGAACCACCTCGTAACCCGCATCAACACATTTCGTTGCCCAATATACTTGAAATGCGCACGGCACCGGTATGGGCAAGAGCAAAGTTGGACAACCAGCGGCACTTACTTGTGCACAATTTTCCGGTGTCGCCGCAACTTCCCCAGTTGCATTAATACACAGGCCTATACGAATAGGATCTACGGTCGGCACGTTACTAAAACAACTTTCCGAAGTTTCAGCAGCAAAAACCGGCGCGGCGTAAAATCCGGCCATTGCGATACAAATGAAAAATAAAATTTTAATCTTCATCACTCTTTGTTCATTTCATTATAGATCAGCTCAAGTGTAGCAAGATTCATTGCCCCGGGCACGCGCCTGCCGTTGATAAAAAAAGTTGGTGTGCCGCGTACACCGGCCGCCATCCCATCTTCAATGGATTTTTGTATTGTGGATTCGTGAGCGCGCGAAGAAAAACATCTGTCATAATCCGATTGTTCCACTCCCACGGCTTGCGCAAAACTCTTGAGATCAACATCGTTCAAACTAGTTTGATACTTAAATAGCAAATCATGAAACTTCCAGTATTTCTCATCATCCCCTTGTTCAAAAACACATCTGGCAGCCAACGCCGCGTTCATTGCATTTTCATGTATGCTCTCTAGTGGAAAATCTCTGACTATAAATGAAACATCTTCCGGATGCCTCATCATAAATGCGCGAATCTCAGAAGCTGCGCTTTTAGAAACAGGACACTCGAAATCCACAAACTCTACAATTTGAATTTTTGCATTTGCGCTTCCTAACGCCGGATCCTGACTTCCTGACAAGATGCGCGACTGATCGACATCATAAATCGGCGCTTGCAATAAAAAGCTTGTTACACTTACTTTAAGCCTGTCAGCCTCAAACGGATTGGTCTCACCTGCATTAATTTGAAATGCATATTTACCAACCTGGACAACAAAAAGCACCAGGCCGAATACAACGAGCGCTGAAAGCAGTAAACCAAAAATTGCCCAGGGTTTTTTAATTAATTGAATATTGAAAAAAGACATCTTTCCTAATTATAAACCGAACGAAGATTAATGCCTATTCTTTACTCTTAACAAAATGCACAGCTAATAAAGTTGCAATGGGCACAGCTAAAACCAAACCGATACTTCCAGTTAAGGACCTCACTATCTCTGTTGCGATAATTTCGTTATTTATTACCTGATGAAAACTAAAAAATGGTGGCTCCTTAATACTAAACAGAATTAGAAGCGGAAGCGCAGCTCCAGCGTATGCCAAGAACAAAGTATTAACCATTGAGCTGAGATGTGAGATACCCACTCTCATAGCTTGAGAATAAACCAATCTCTTTGGTAATTTCGGATTAGCTTCTTTCAATTCTTTCACCAATGATACCTGAGAAACAACTACGTCATCCAAAACACCTAAAGCACCAATGATAATTCCAGCCAAAAGCAAACCCTTAATATTAACGTTACCACCGGCTAATCCTACTAAATACATAGCTTCATCGCTAGCAAAGCCAGTTAATTTAGTGAGCGTCGTAAACCAAACCGAAATCACACCCGTAACAACTAATGAGATTAATACTGAAATGATGGCAATGGTGGATGATTTTTTTATGCCTTCAGTGATATATATAGAAAGCACCAAGATAAACAACGAACCAATAATACTGATAAGTAGAGGATTGCCACCATCTAAAATCTCCGGAATTATGAACTTTAAAATTATAAAAAAAGTAAGCAACAAAACCACCAAGGCTCTTAATCCTTTAAGCCGGCCTATAACAATAACAACTAATGCGAAAATTAATGCCAGCCAATATATTGATCCCGTGCGTTGATAACCTATTATGTAATAATTTTCTTCACCGTCCATGCCCAGGCTTGAATTAACAAGGACTTTATACCCTTCTTTGTATTCTGGGCTTGAGATTACATCATGTTGGGTACCATCAAAAATAATCTCTTTATCCTTCCATTCATCCTCCAGGCCTCGTAGCTTTATTTTTTGTTGAATTGAAATCGAACCATCTTCTCTTGTAGTTTTTTTGCTTTCCAAAATCTCAATAACTCGTGCTTTAAAAGTTGCTTCCTCAACAACCTCTTCACCGCCTTGAGCATTTAACGACAATGGTGAGAAAAGCAGAAATATTGCTATTGCCAGTAATATTATTTTTTTCATTGATCTAAAATAAGTAAACGAATCAAACTTTTAACCTCTAACTTTTTTGACTTAAAGCATGCCTAAAACCATAGCGCTAAACATACCAATGCCTAATAAAAGAATGATAGCTCCCGCAATAAGATGAAGATTTTTTAGCTTCTTTAACCTCCACTCTTCTGCTCTCTCTGTAGTTGTTATTCCATAATAAACTGCCAGAGTAATAACCAGCATTGGCAAGACAAAAATGAAATTATAGAGAACAAGATATGCAAAAGCAACATTCCTAGTAGCTACCTCAGAAAGTAATCCTAAAATTACGATATATGGTCCTGAAGTACAAGGAAGTAAAAAGAGACTAATAACAAATCCAATTAAAAAAGCGCCAGGAGCTGATGTTACGCCGTTTAACAGCATTTTAAGTTTAGGTCGCCAACTCATTGGCACCTCCATCACAAACCATTTGCCATACCACAGATAATCCTTAAGATTAAATAAACCGATCAATATAGCCAATGTTGCCACAACTACATAAAAACTACTGGATATTCCGGATACTTGGATTGCTGAATATAAACCCACGCCCATCAACAAATACGAGATAAAAATCGAACTGGAAAAAGCAAGACCTGAAAAAAGAGCTTTGCGCCTTGAATGAGCAGCAAGAATCGTTGTGAGAAGAATAATAAGTACCGCAAAAGCACAAGGATTTATTGCATCAACAACAGCAGCAAAAATTACAGCAGGAATTGTTAATTGATTTATAATTTTAGTTTTCCCAGGTTCTTCTGACGGACTGCTATCTCCTATGATCTGGACAATCTCTGAGGGTTGCTCTAGCTGCTCGGGGATCTGTTCTTCCACCACCTTAACTTCTTTAACTGGCGGTGATGGTAATACTTCTTTTAAAACTGGCTGTTGTTGTAGCGGAGCTAACTTTTCCATTGGTGACGTACAACCCTCTGCTATACATCTTTGTATTTCATTTTCCATTGTACCTGCTATTGCATTGCTAAACCCCACCATCACTTTGTCATCAATAAATGCTGTTGGGACTCCCTGAATCTCTCCTCCAAAAACATTCATCATCTCCTGAAAAACTTTTCTATTTTCATTATCAAAATAAACTTCATGCTCTAAAACACTAAGTTCTGTATATTTTTTTTGCATGTCAAACAAAAAAGATTGCATAGCTAAACAATGAGGGCATCCTCTACCATAAAAAAAATCAATATCAACTGGATTACTATCTTTAGCTGAAACCGAAGCTAGAGGAAAAATAATCAGTATTAACAAAAATAATAAAAAGTTTTTCATATAGTATAAGCTCGATCTATTTATTGATTTGTATTGCATTGCCCTCAACTAATGCCCGAGAAATTTTTTTATAGGCCGAGGATAAAATTCTTTGAAAAGTACTCTGCGAAGTATTCATTTGCTTTGCACATTTATTTTGATCAAACTCTTCAATATTTTTAAGACGCATAGCCTCAATTTCTTCAGAAGACAGTTCAACGACTTCAAGATTCCTCATAGGAACACCACGAGGTTTAAAATAAGTAACTGTTGGGTCAAAAAATATTCTGCGATTAAGTCTTGGTCTGGTCATATATACTCAGTATACAAATATTAGACCCGCCCACACAAGGGGCGAAGTCTAATATTTATTGTGTTTAATCCTCATTTTGATTTAATGGGCAAGGACCGATTCCACGACCGGTGCCTCTACCAAATCCACGACCTTGGCCCTGTCCAGGTCCACGACGCTGATAGCGTTTAAAGAATCTATTCAATCCTTGTCTTGAAAAAGCTTGCTCATCATTACAAGAACCGCGTCCCTGACCTGTTTTAGGACCTTGGCCTCGAGGGCCAGTTCTATCTAAATTAGGCATAATTTTAGTAATATTAACTAACTAATTAATTGTCTCGACCTTTATCTGTTTTGAGTATATACCCATTATGGACATATGTCAAACAAAGCGATAGAATGCTTTAATACAATTCTAAACTATGAAAAAATCCTATCGCCTACCAATCGTATTTATCGGTGTTGTTATTATTACACTTTTAATTCTTTCTTTATATTCTCCTTCAAAAAGACATGAAACTGACCAAAAATTAAAAGTCGCTACCACTATTTTTCCACTAACGGACATTGCTAAAAATATAGGTGGAGACAAAGTAGAAGTAATCAACCTTGTGCCACCTGGTGCAAGTCCACATACTTTTGAAGTCACGGCCGAACAAGCTAGAAAACTCCAGGGTACACGCACAATTTTTTCCATCGGACATGGCTTAGATGACTGGATAATCAATACTACATCTGCTCTTCCAAGAACAAACATGTTGTGCATCTCAAGCAACATAAGCTTACGTGACTTTAAAGAACATCATTCACACGATCAAGAAATCGATCCAAAGGGGAGTAATAATCATGAACATGAAGAAGTTGATCCTCACTATTGGCTGAGTATTAGAAATGCAAAAATCATAAGTACAAATATTTCTGAAGAGTTGCAACGTCTAGATCCCGATAATAGCGATTACTACAAAATTAATTCTCAAAATTACATTAAAAAACTAGAAAGTCTCGACAGCCAAATCCAAACATTATTATCAAATATATCAAATAATGAAATCATGACGATGCATAATGCTTGGTCATATTTTGCAGCAGACTACGGACTAGAAATAGCAGCAACTTTTGAACCTTTTCCTGGACAAGAACCTACACCGAAATACTTGGTTGAATTAAGCAAGAAAGCTCAAGAGCATAATCTAAAAACATTTTTTTCTGAACCTCAGCTATCAAATCAAATATTAATTCCATTTTTAAAGGACATGGGTATGAGTCTTTCCGTTCTCGATCCGATCGGTGGCTTAGAGAAACGTGATACCTATATCAATCTCATGATGTATAATGCTGAAGTAATTTATGAGCAGCTCAAATAAAAAAAATCCTACGGCAATTGAAATCAAAAATTTAACTGTAGCCTATGACAAAGAAAAAATCTTAGATAATCTGAGTTTTAATATTGGTGCTGAAACAATTACTGCTTTGATCGGCCCTAACGGCGCCGGTAAGACAACGCTAATTCGGGCGATATTAGGCTTGATACCAATTCAAAAAGGATCGATAAAATTCTTTAACCGAGATGCATTGCAAAAATGCAATCACCTAAAAGGCCACCATATCGACTGTTTTCATCCGGGTTACGTTCCTCAGCGATATTCATTTGATAAGACGTTCCCAATCACTGTGCGTGAATTTTTAGGCCTAGCCCTGCTTTCAGGACAAGATGCATCTAAAATCGACAAAACACTTAAAGAAGTCGGGATGTTAAAAAATAAAGACCGTTTACTGGGACAGCTGTCCGGTGGACAAGTGCAACGTGTACTAATTGCGAAAGCTCTAGTGGCTGAACCAAAAATACTATTTCTTGATGAGGCGGCTTTTGGTATAGATATTGCAGGAGAAAAAACATTTTATGAATTAATAAAACATCTCAATAAAAAACAAGGTATAACGTGCATATTAGTGTCGCATGAGATTGATGTTGTATTTAAATATGCGGATCAAGTTATTTGTCTAAATAAAAAAATGATATGCCAAGGAGTTCCTAAAAAACTTCTAACTCCAAAAACTTTAACAGAAATTTACGGTAAAGAAATCGGATTATATGAGCACAAATACAAATAGTTATGCTTGAAATATTACAATATCCATTCATGCAACGAGCAATCATTGGCGGTTTAATTTTAGGACTGATGCTGGCTTTTATGGGAGTATTCGTAATTTTAAGACGGATGGCTTTTTTTGGCGACGGTGTTGCGCATGCCTCATTAGCTGGAATAGCTATTGGAATATTGACCTCATACAATCCGCTTATTGTCGCCATTGCATTTAGCATTGTTCTCGCCATTCTGATCTTTTATCTCGAACGAAAAACTACACTTTCTTCAGATGTTATAATCGGAATTTTCTTTACCGCCTCAATGGCGCTGGGTATCGTCTTAATGTCATTAAAAAGCGGCTACCAACCGGAGTTGATAAGTTTTTTGTTTGGTAACATCTTAGCTATTCAAGTCTCTGAGTTGATCATAATGTCTGTTTTTGCCATCATGGTATTAAGTTTTTTAATATATTTTTATCGTCAAATCACTTTCATTGCCCTTGATAGAGAAGGCGCTAAAGTAGCTGGTATTAATACTGGAATCCTAGATCTAATTTTTTACATTGCTTTGGCAATAGCTGTTGTTTTGGGAGTTAAGATACTAGGCATTGTTTTAGTTTCAGCATTGTTAATCATACCTGCCTCTATTGGCAAGCTTTTAGTCAGTTCTTTTAAAGCCCTAATCATAACAAGTATTGTTTTAGCTGAAATAACTATTTTGGGTGGATTACTACTCTCTTATACACTTGATCTCCCAGCCGGCGGGATGATCGTATTATTTGGCGCTGCTTTGTTTTTTATCGCTTTATTTACAAATAAGTACTTACGATTAAAATAAATTTCTTATTTCAATATTCTCTATTGATCCTTGACTAAATAGCTACTTTGAGATACCTTTCTCAGGCATATATGCAACAAATCATTCTTCCAATAATACAAATACTTCTGTCAGTATTGCTGGTAACGGCAATACTCCTTCAACAACGCGGTAGCGGCCTAGGTGCTGCTTTCGGTGGTGAAGGTA
>JAHIUG010000112.1 GCA_018817245.1 Patescibacteria group bacterium
ATCGTCTTCTCGGAGATTTAGCTGTTACAGCTATTTAGAAAGGCCCGCTAGACGACCTTTCGATGTGCAATTTATACCATAAAATAGCCATCTTGTCAAGGGCTGATGACTGATATTTGACTAAAATAAAAGGTTTTTGCGCTCACCGTTCGTATGCTCTCGACAGGTGTTTTAAGTGGAAGATCCCTCGTCGCTCCGACTTCCCTCGGGATGACAGCTTTTTTATAATACCTTCCTAAGATACTCCCCTGTTGCGCTTTTCTTCTTTTTAGCGACATCTTCAGGCGTACCCTCAGCAACAACTTGCCCTCCACCATCTCCGCCTTCAGGTCCCATATCAATAATCCAGTCTGCGTTTTTAATCACGTCTAAGTTGTGTTCAATAACAGCTACTGTGTTTCCACGACGCACTAAGCGATGCAAAACCTCAAGCAGTTTTTTAATGTCTTCAAAGTGCAGGCCGGTTGTAGGCTCGTCCAAAAGATAAAACGTGCGGCCAGTATCTCGACGCGCAAGTTCGGTCGCAAGCTTTACGCGCTGTGCTTCACCTCCGGATAATGTTGTGGCAGGCTGGCCAAGCTCAATGTAACCCAAACCAACCTCTAGCAAAACTTGCGTGCGGTCACGGATCAATGGGATATCTGCAAAAAACTTGTTTGCTTCTTCCACAGTCATGCCTAAAATATCAGAGATGTTCTTGCCTTTGTATTTCACTTCCAAAGTTTCGCGGTCAAATCTCTTGCCCTTACACACGTCGCACGGAACGTAGACTGTTGGCAAAAAATGCATCTCAATCGCGAGCTGCCCGTGACCCTGGCAATTCTCACATCGCCCACCGGGAACGTTAAATGAAAAGCGACCAGGCCTATAACCGCGCACTCGCGCATCAGCAGTCATGGTGTACAGATTGCGGATGTGCGACCAAATACCGGTATAAGTCGCGGGGTTTGAACGCGGGGTGCGGCCGATTGGAGATTGATCAACATCAACGATTTTATCAACCCAGCCGATTCCATCAATACTTCCGTGCTTCCCGGGCTTTGCAATCGAGCCATGAAGTTCTTTAGCCATCGCACGATAAAGAATATCTATCATTAGCGTGGACTTTCCAGATCCGGAAACACCCGTCACACAAACAAATCGCTTAAGCGGAATTTTTACTGTGATATTTTTCAAATTATTTTCCGCAGCTTTTTTAATAGTAATGCATTCCTTTGTAGGACCACGACGCTTTCGCGGATATGGAACTGTTTTCTCACCGCGTAAATACTGACAAGTCACGCTGTTCTTATCTTCCAAAACCTTAGGCATGTCACCTGCCACAACAATCTCACCACCGTGTTTACCTGCTCCGGGTCCAATATCTACAAGATAATCTGCAGCTGCGATCGTGTTCTCATCATGCTCAACAACGATGATGGTATTTCCGGCGTCACGAAGTTTTTCCAAAGTTTCAACAAGCCGCGCATTGTCAGTTTGATGCAATCCTATAGTCGGTTCATCCAGAACATACAGTGCGCCAACTAAACGAGATCCGATCTGCGAAGCTAAACGAATGCGCTGCGCTTCTCCACCGGACAGGGAGCCTGCCATACGATTTAAAGTAAGATAATGTAAACCAACATCAAGCATAAACTGCAAACGCCCCAAAATCTCACGCAAAATTGGTTCTGCGATTTTAGCTTCGTTCTCATTTAATTTCAGGTTGGAGAAAAAGGAGTGCGCTTTATCAATTGGCAACGACGTTACTTCTACAATACTTTTTTTGTTTAAAAGAACATGGAGCGCTTCAGTCCTTAAACGATCACCTTTACACGCTGCACAAGGCTCTTCTGAAAATATCTGCGCAGTTCCAAGACCGTTACACGATTCGCATGCGCCATATGGCGAATTGAACGAAAACAGACGCGGCTCAATTTCTGGAAAAGCAAAGTTGTGCTCTGGACACGCGAAACGCGCAGACATAAGGAACTCAGATCCATCGTCCAAAATCGCAATCAAAGTACCCTCTGCTCTATCTATTGCAGTTTCCACAGCTTCAACTACTCTGGTTCGTAATTGTGTGTTCCCTTCAACCGGCCAAGCAAGAGGGACGCGATCCACAACAAGTTCAATTGTATGCTGTTTATATCTACTCAAGCTCACGCGATCTCTAAGCGATTTCCATTTGCCATCCAAACGAATTTCCATAAAACC
>JAHIUG010000113.1 GCA_018817245.1 Patescibacteria group bacterium
CGCGAATCCCCACAAGATAACGAAGTCAAAAGATTTCTTGATGACCCATCTGATTTCCAGGAAGCGATAACGAATTATTGCGTGACCGATTAACACGATGATGAAAATTGTGAAAATCGGACCAAGATTATTCCAGCGAAAATCTCCCGCAAAGATAGGCAGAAGCAGATTTGTAATAAGCGATAAAACAAAATGCAATGTTACTGCAATTGTTACAGATAACATTTGCCTTCGGACCAAACCGCGTGACCTGACAGACTTGACCCAAGATACAAAAATTATATAAGCCAGGGTACCTAAAAAATATACTGTCCATATCAGATATGGCAGTGGATTAAATTCACCGGTAATAAAGTTAATTCCGTCACCTGCAATCTTAACTTCCTTTATCATTAGCGGTGACGCGGCTAGAATAAAAAATACCGCGGCTAGAATCCATGAAAATACGCTCCAGAATTTCCAGCGTTTTGTTTTTTCAGGGAAAATATGAATGAACCACAACAATCCTGCGGCCATTACCGCACCAAACGAAAAAGCCAATCTACCCCACAGTAATCCAGGTCCAATTTCTGACAATGTTAAAAATATAGAAAGATTCCAACCGCCGGTTGCAAGTGCGAACAATGCGAAAGCCCTATTTACATTGCTCTTTGGATTTTTCGCCAAAATAAAAACACCGATAGACGTGTTCAATACGAAAGTAATAAATTGTAAGGCAAGCAAATAAAGCATGGGGACGCTGCGCGTAATTACTAATTACAAATTTCTAATTACTAATATTTGTTGTACTAATATTTTGGACTTCCTGCATTCGTAATCAGTTATTTAAATTTCGTAATTTCGTATATAGAATACCATAAAACTAAAACCTCCGTGACAAGCTGACCGGAGGTTTTAAAAGAACGAAAAACAAATCAAGGATCTACAGAGAACACTCTATTCATGAGCTCTTTCAATCCATGCATCACCGGGATATAAATCCCATTGTGATATTGCTTGGGAGGCCCAAGCACGATGAACGGCCAGCCTTTGGCGACCTGTACTTTATAAAAATCGTATTGCGCTGCCACGAGCCAATATCTGTAGCCGTTAGCTAAAGACCACAGACAGGCGGACTTGAGCAAAAAATGAGACTGACGGATTTTTTTTCCATCTGTGAAACATGCACGTTTGCCAATGAGTCTAGATGACTCACAGGTGACGCTGCGGCTTACCCAATCCGGTAGTGTGAAAGCTTCCGGACCAGTTTCCATTAAGAATTTACCATTCATTGGAAAAACCAAGCGAGTGCAGCCGACTACTTCACCATCAATTTTGCTCACGAAGTTAACCGCAGATGGATCAAAGGCATCGATCTCCAAGTCATCCGGATAATCTTCAGACGGCAATGAACGCAATTTTTTGCAATACATCTCGTATCGCATCGCGTAGGTTGTTTTCAAGTCTGCTTCAGACCTGGCAATCGTAACCGTGTAGTAAGGCTCGAACTCCGATGGAAGACAAATCTCCCATGGCTCACTAAAAAGACAAAGCTCTCGCCCTGAATCCTCAGAGAGCGGTACTGTCGACTGGACCGGATTTGATGACACCATTTGTCGCCCCCCTTTGTTTGTTTTTGTTTTAAAAGAACGGAACGAGTAAATATAATACCACAAATAAAAAGACCGCAGTGTGAGTGCGATCTTGAGAGTCTAAGATTATTCTTCGAGCGGCTTATGCGCTCGAACGAGGCAACAAGTACCAGCGTAGTTATGATGCGTTTCCAGTTCTATTTCAAAACCCGCTTTTCGAACAAGTGAGCAGAGATGAATCGGGGGTAGGAAATGAAAAACTTTGTCCTTTGCATGTCTTGCGATAATTTTGTTTACCGTAGAAATCGCGAGTAGTTTAGGCATATGCAACGCAGTCTGAGCCGCATCACGCCAAGACCTTCGAGAGATTATCTGTGAAATATGGTTTGCCCATATCCACGTCCCTCTGGGGAGATAGGGATTCACGAGAATCAACAAACCTCCAGGCTTCAGAATCCGAGCGAATTCTCGGAGAGTCTCCTCGGGCGACTCCAAGGCGTACAGAGCATTGATGCAGGTTACTACATCGAAAGTATCGTTATCATAAGGAATCTCTTCATTCAGATCCATATGTTTCAATACTAGGCCCGATTCGCTCAGCTTCTGCTGTGCCACCTTGAGCATGGGGAGTGATCTGTCCAAACCCACCAGCTTCCAGCCCCACAACCGGCCCTGTAGGCGCTTCAAGAGCTGGCCGGTTCCGCACGCAGCATCCAACAAGACCCTGGGCTCGTAATCATTTGGCAGGGCATGCATCACATCTTCCATCAATTGCTGGTAGGGAAGGAAAACTTCAAGGCTCTCATAGCAACGAGCATATATGTCCCAAAGAGTGTTTTTCATCTCATCCTCCTTTTGAAAGAACCAAGCATAAATTGCCATGTATCCCTAAGACTTGTCAAAAATCTTAGATTGAGTTATCCTTTCGCAGTTAAGAGATATGAGCAGAATTGATGAACTAACCGGCAAACGCGCTCAGGTTGGCAATAAGCGCAGCCACTCAAATATCGCCACCAAAAGAAAGCAAGAAGTTAACTTGCAAACTATTAAGTTTGGCGGAGTGCGTATCCGTGTTTCAGCGCGAACGTTAAAAACAATCAAAAAACTCGCCAATCAGACATCTGGCAAGAAGAAGAGAACGGAAGAAAAATAAAAATCTTTCATCTCGAGCGCAACTGAGAGATCTTTTTAGAAAGATTTCTCCACTACCCCCGCTTCTTAGTCTATTGCGGAGTCCGGTCGAAATGACAGAATGGAAAGATTTCCCTGCCTACCGGCAGGCAGATCCGCTCCCCCCGCTCTTCGCGAAGGGCGTGGTTCGGTCAAAATGACAACAGTTTTCGTATATTCGTATAAAATTCGTAATTTCGTAGACCTCACCCAAATCTCCGCTCTGCGGTTTTTTTGATTATTTTAAAAGCCTCTTCAGCGGAATCCACAAGCTGCATAATGGTGGCCTCATCTTTATTTACAAACTTATGTTCTGCCACCAGAGCTTTATTAACCCAGTCTAAAAACGGCTGCCAGTATTCTTTGCCGACTAAAATGACTGGAATGCGCTCCTTGATTTTTCCTGTCTGAATCAAAACTGTCATCTCAAGCATCTCATCCAAAGTACCAAAACCGCCTGGGAAAAATACGTAAGCCTGAGCTGAAGCTGAAAGCATAACCTTGCGCGTGAAAAAATAATGAAATCCGATTGATTTGGAAACGTATTTATTCATACGCTGTCCTTTGGGGAGTTCAATGTTCAATCCAACGGACTCGCCGCCACTTTCTGTCGCTCCCCTGTTAGCTGCCTCCATTACTCCCGGACCTCCGCCGGTGATTACAGAATAGCCTCCCTTGCCCAATAGCCTCCCTAAATTCCTTGCCTCTTTATAATATTTCGTATTTGATCCGCATCTGGCACTGCCAAAGATTGTGACCTCTTTTTTTAACCCTGTTAGAAATTCAAACCCCTCAATAAACTCGGCCATTATTCTAAATATTCGCCAATTAAAATTCTGAGTAAACTGGCGCTCCTCAAACGGGACGCGCTCTGATCCAGATTCGCACATCCACTCTTTCAAGCGCTCTTTTGCACTCGGAGCTTTAAGATTTTTTTTCTTTTTTTGCATAAATGGTTTACGAAATTACGAATAAAGATGAATATAATTGTAGATAAAATGGTAAATACGATAGTAAATTCAGTAGTAGATTCGGTTGTAGATTAGACTATTTAACTACTGTATTAACTATGAATTCACCACTAAATTTACTACCGTATTTCCTGGACTTTCTGCCTACTCTGTCCTCCCTTGCGATCCATAATCTTCTGAACTGAAGATACAAATGATTCCAACTTATTTCTCTGCCAGCATGGCCCCAAGGATACTTTGTCCGGCTTTTTACCAACGCAGCGGAATTCCAAGTTCTCAATTCCATGTTCCAGATTAAACCCCTGATGTGTCAAAATCATCATTTCCAATTCAGCTATTTGAATTTCTCGAGTTCGGCTTAAAAACGCTTTAAAAATTAAAGTGTCGCCGCACAACATAATCTTCTCTGTAATACTGTTAAAAAAATAACCCCAAGCTGTGATAAAGAATGCAAGCGCTATAAAACGCTGTACTTGAGTTGCATCTGGTGTAAACATTGCCATTATAAAAATGGCTGTTATTAATAAGCCTATGCCCAAAAGAACTGCTCCGCCCAATGATACCAACTCGGCGCGAACGCTGAGCGGACATTCTTTTTCTGAGAACTCGGCAGATTCACTCTTGGGTGATATTGCGGATACTACTTTAGGCATAACATCTCTCTATAAGTATACAGCATGTGTAGGAAGTTCATACTTAACAAAAACCCCCGGCAATTTACCGAGGGCTTTTTCTCACTTAACAATCTTACAAGATTGAATCCTTAGCAGCTTTGGCTACGCGGAATTTCACAACTGTTTTGGCAGGGATCTTGATCTCTGCACCGGTTGCCGGATTGCGACCCATACGAGCCTTACGATCTTTCTTCACAAGCTTTCCAAGGCCCGGCAAGGAGAACTCACCGTTCTCTTTCACCTGTGAATAGGCCAACTCTACGAGAGAGTCCAGGAAGGCTACGACCTCTTTTTTGGTGTAACCGGTCTTTGAAGCTAATGCTTCCATGAGTTGCGATTTTGTCATTTTCGCCATAGGTATAAAACTTAATTACTATTAAGACCTCAGTATTATGAGGTGAATAAATGAATTATGCAAGAATTATGCGGGTAAAGTATCTATTCTGTCCAGTCCGATTAATCCACAAGTGAATTTCGCACTTGGCAATTCGCAATTCGCGGTTCGGATCAAAATTTCTAATCACTAATTTCTAATGTCTAATTTCTAAACATTTTTCGTATATTCCATGTGAAGTCGTACTACTGCAAACCTCCATTCGTAATTCGTTAACCAATACGTAATATTCGTATTCATTCGTCAATTCGTAAACCTCCATTAGTCAACAAAAAAAACAGCGACACAAAGCCGCTGTTAATTACGAAAATCACAGATGTGACCCGCAAGAGATAAGAGAGCAAAGAAAATCGCTAACATGAACGCCGGAAAATCCAGTAAATCACCCCAAGGGGTATCTACCAGCACGAAACCAACAGCAAATGATTGCGACCAAATTTTCAAACCTCCCCACATATTTGCCTTGGTCGTTACATTCCAATAACGCTTTATCGGACGAATGGTGGTGAGTACAATATCTAGTCCGACTACAGTACAGATGATCCAAAGAGGTACCCTACTCCAGCATGCGAAGATTAGCGTGCCCAGCAGAAAGATCTTGTCTGCAGTCGCATCCAAAGATGCACCGACTTCAGTGGTCTGCTTCCGAATTCTGGCGAGCGGGCCATCCAGTATGTCGAAAATCGATGAAAAAATCAGGATCGAAACTGCCAGCCAAGGTACTGATCTGAAATAAACTAAAAAAGGGAGACAGACAACACGCACGAGCGTGAGATGATTTGGATGAATACACTTCGGGATTTTTTTCAAAAGCAACGCACGAACCGAATCATCAAATTCCTTCAATTGTGCCTCCTTTCATTGGCTTGGGTTTCAAGGAACGGTGAGTACGCATCAAATCACAATTTCTGCTTTTCGGCAAGCCCAGCGCTCATCGTTCAAACTTTAAAAAATACTCTTTTGGTTTGGATTGTTGGGTTATGACATCTCGCCAGCTTGGATCTACGTCCGAAATTCGTACGGCTGCCCCTTCGTGCATGCAAAGCGGATCTACTACTCTGGATTTACAAAATATGTGAGCGTCGTAATCTTGCGGATCATTGCGCACGCCTATCTTTAAATTCATGCGGTCGAATAGGGAGCGCAGTTTTTCGTCTTCTTCCAGATACGTGTTGATCTTGGATAGAACCTTTTTATTTGTTGTATATAAATCATCTTTGGAAATATATCCCTTTTGTATTGAATACTTTAAATAATCCCCCACTGTTCTGAACATGATAGCTGATGGCATACCTGACCAAATAGCATTATTAAATTTTAAATATAAATCAGCGAATTTTTTGGCGCTCTCAAAATTTCGGAATACCCAGCACTTTTCTTGAATAATCAAATTATCCAAAAAATAATTTACTCCAGATCGATCAAATGCCTTGTGCGCAATAGCTGTTAAAAATGTGTAATCGATTCGATCAGCACATAAATCAGGCAAATTTCTTTCTTGAAGTGAAAAATTTTCTTCGTTCGAAACAAAATCCGGATCTAGGTCGTACTTTTTCAAAATAGATGGAATCTCGGTATTTTTTACGAACTCGACAAACACATTGTCTTGATATGTTTGTTCTTTTTCAGATCCTTCATCCAAAACATAATCAATACAGTGCGAAAAAGCAGCGTGCGACACATCGTGAATTAGGCCGGCAATGCGCTCCTCCAACAAAGCACCGTATTTAGTTAGAAGATAATAATCACCAATTGAATGTTCGAATCGAGTCTGGGAAGATCCCTGATAATGAGGTTCAAAATATCCGGCCTGATCAATCTCTTTCAAGCGTTGCAGCGCAGGGCAATTGATGAGCTCGATAATTACCGGCTCACTTATCTGAATTTCTCCGTATACACGATGATCTAATTTCATATTTTCGAGGCCTGATTCCCAATGTATATAAATCGTTGAACAACTATTCCATCTTGATTTACTTTCGCTTCAAAATCCTCTTTTTTCCTTATCCATAAAGCATTCATTCCAAAATCTTGTGAATCATAAAGCGCTTTATAAACAACGACCTCTTCTAAAGCTTCGCTATCTCGTGCAATACCAATAACTTCGTATTCCTTGCCTTTGTAATGTAAATATTTACCCAATTTCATAATTTCGAATTCACAGCCTCATTTTTTTCATTGATGAATCATTCGGGCTAGCGAGACTCGAACTCGCTATTTCAAAACTAAGTCGGGCTGGCGGGACTTGAACCCGCGGCCTCATGCACCCCATGCATGCGCGCTAGCCAACTGCGCCACAGCCCGACTAAGTTTTGAAATGACCTTCCCGACGTCACGTCGGGGCGCGCTAGCCAACTGCGCCATAGCCCGGATGATTCATTAATTTCGTGTTCTGATCGTATTCCATCCGATTAAACATTTCAAGATCACCATCTAATAAAAAAACCGGGTATAAGCCGGATTTTTTTATTTTTATTTTTTATTTGAGTGAGAAATGGATTCTACTCAGCCTGGTGGATATCGAAAGAAGATTTCGGCTCAACGCTATGTGAGCACAGCCTCATGAAGAGCGTTACAGATAGATTTAGCCGATATAATCAACTGATCCATCACTACAACTCCTTAAGAGTGAACACCGCGAGACTATCATCTAACTGCCACAGCAGTTTCGAATCATCGTCTCAAGTATATAATTTAGCCCGAAATCTCAATCCGACTCCTACCAGACATATATAGAATACATATTGGTAAATTACGGGTCAAGCCGCTTGAAAAGGCAAGTTATTAAGCCATTATTTGAACCTCTTTGGATCAAATAAAACCGGGTCATTGGCGTGATCGTAAAGATGCACCTCAGCTTCTGTGAACCAAACACCAATCTCATTTTCAGCTTCGTCAACGTTTCCAGAAGCGTGAATAATATTTCGAACCGGGCGATCGCCATTATTAGCTAGCGCATAAGTATCATGAGTCAAATCGCCGCGAATTGTGCCGGGTGCTGCTGAAGCAGGCTCAGTTGCTCCTGCTAGCTTTCGAACTAGAGACACTGCCCCCTCCCCCTCTAAAACCATAGCTACAACTGGAGAAGATTTTAAGTATTCAAGCAAGCCATTTTTTATGTAAGTGCCATAACTAATATGATCAGGATGGGGGAAGTCTTCACCTTTTTCAGCATATTTTTCTTTTGCCTTATCGTAGACACCCTTCATCCATCCTTCTGTAAGCGCATAGTGTTTATCAACCTGATCATGATCTGCTTGAGCTAATTTAAGAGCGATAATCTTCAGACCCACGCGCTCAAAACGGCCAATAACTTCGCCGATTAATCCGCGTTGAACTCCATCTGGCTTTATTAATACGAGTGTTCGTTCCATATGATTAGAAGTTAGAAGATTATGTGAATGCCAAGAAGATAGCAAGCCGTATTGACAATGTCCACACTAGATGTTCAGATATCCCCAATAACACGTAATATATCGTCCGCACTCCGACATTCGACATCCTGCGTCCAATCAGTCAATTATTCATAATATTCGTAATTAATTCGTTAATTCGTCAACGCCCATTCGTATGAAAAAAATCATTTTAAGTCTGCTCTGCTTAACTGCAGTGACCGGCATCACATCATTTTTAATTTCATCCGGTCAGGCTGAAACTTACATACCGGAATCCGGACCATACACATTTGAGGAGCGTTTTCCTTCTTACCACCATTTAATAAACAATCTTGTAAAAGGACCTGGTCCGACCGTGTATTGGGTGGCGGAAAATGGCGTGCGATATCCATTCCCAAACATACAAACATTTTGGAGCTGGTTTCCATCATCCAAATTGGCTGAGGTCAAGTCCGTTACCATAAGTCAGATGGCAGAAATTCCTTTGGGAGGAAACGTCACATACAGACCTGGAGCTAAGCTCGTAAAAACCCCAAGTAGCCCAAAGGTTTATGCTGTGTCTCGCTTTGGTGTTCTTAACTGGGTCAAGACTGAAAATCTGGCAAAACAGCTCTATGGATCAGAGTGGCAAAAATGGCTTCAAGATATTCCGGAAAAACTTTTTGAAGATTACACAATAGGCCAACCAATCGAACACGTGTGGGATTACAACGTTGGCAATCAATACACCACAGTAAATAATCCAACTATAAACATTATTGAAAATCTCGACTCCGGATCTTTGTCATTAACGCTCAGCAAATATCACATTGTGAAGGGTGAAACCTCCAAACTCACTGCAACTTTAGATTCCAACAACCAGGTAAGCATTGCTCGAATCGAGCTGCTTGATATTCATGGAGACACTCCTGTAACTCTCAAGACTTGCGAAAATACAACATCATGCAGCATTTCAGTTACCGTGGATGGCAAAGAGGCAACGCGTTCGTATCTTGCAGTTGTAAAATATGACTCTCCGTACCAAAGCAACAAGCGCATCTATTCCAATGCAACAACTTTGAGAACCAGCGTGCCAAATTCAAATTTCCGTGGGTCAGTTATTATTGATTCAGAAATTGTAGCGCCACAAAACATGACGCCAATAATCCGCGTTGTTGCAACAGTCCTTAATCCTTCAGTTCTTGATAAAGATGTGGTCGTAAGAATTTTTGATGGCAAATATAACAACTTGATTGCGACATGCGAAGGCTCAGTAACATGTGTGGCCGAAGATTATGTTCTGGATATTGATGTGGCAACCAAAGTTAAGTATTACGCTGTTGTAAGCGACAGCAAGAATCAAGCGCTTGAACCTGTTTGGACTGAAATAGAAGCTTTGCCTCAAGGCTGGTACTCAAGTTTTGATAAATGGACATTTACCGCAAATGAATACGGGATCATCACGGACATGACATATGAATTGGAAAAGCAATCAAATAACTTTGGCTTGGTCAAAACGTCGCTCTGGGATCTTAAGAGAGGCATCCAAATTCCATCCAATGATCCGAACTATGCCGTAGCCCCAAACTCTACCGTATTGTTGGACGCGCAGGTTGAAGCCCCAAAATTTACGGACAGACTTTATGTGGAGTTAACTGATCTGAACGGTCGCGTTTATAAAACCTGTCAGGGTACCGGATCGGTAAATTGCAGTGCGTATATATGGTTTGGAGAAGATGCCGCTTATAAAAACTTTTTCTTTGTTGTACGGGCAAACAATCAGATTAACGAGAAAAAAGATTTTTATCTCAAAGACTTCGTATATGTAAGTGGCAACAATGGATTTGGTGGTAATGTACGAGTTTTAGCGGATTCAAAAGAGCTGGTATCCGGAGATTCCCTTAATATCTCGACGAAAATAATGGCTCAGACCTATCCAATCGCCAATCTAACAACTAAAATTTATAATCTGGAAACAGAAACATTGATTAAAGCTTGCAAATGGACAACCGAGTGTCAAACCAAAACAGTTATAGATGTGGGACTCGAATCACTAAATTATTACGCTATAGTTTCCGATGACGGTGGTCGTGAAATGCATGCCGAGTTTTCCAGAACAGTAGATCTTCGTACGGAATAAGGCTGAACAAACATAGAGCGGAAACATTCGTCGACTATTCGCAAAATTCGTAACTTATTCGTCAATTCGGCACCATGCTTGCCAAAAATGCCTAAATATTGCTAGAATAGGGCTAAATCATAAAAACCCGAGAGCGCAAGAACATAAAAACAATTAATTATTCGTATTTTCGTATAAGATTCGTAATTTTGTAGACCTGATATGTCACTTCCCTCACACCGTAGAACTAAATCCAGTAAACGACGCCGCTCGTCTCATTTTGCTTTAAAGCCAGTTGCTACTGTTTCAGATAAAAAAACAGGGATAGTTAGCCTAACGCACCGAGCAGCTCCTGACGCAACCGAATACAACGGCCATCCGATTCATGTAAAGGGTCGTGAAAAAAAGCTTGAAAAACTTTTAAAGAAATCCAAATCTAAAACCTAAGCCAATTGGCCCCTTCGTCCTTTCGCCAAATAGCCCTTTTATATGTCAAACCGCCACTTAGCCCGAACCGTAGCACTGCAGTCTCTTTATGAGTGGGATTTTTATGATGAAAAAAAGGATGCGGGCAAGATTGTCGAGCGGAATATAAAAGAAATGGCTCCGGATCTTGATGAAAAAGATTTTGCTGAAAATATCGTAAAGTTTGTTTTGGAAAACCAAAAAGAGATCGATTCAATCATCTCAAAATTTGCTCCTGACTGGCCTCTGGAAAAAATTACAACTGTAGACAGAAACGTTTTGCGTATTGGTACGTATGAATTAGTATTTAATCAAGATATTCCATCTAAGGTCTCTATCAACGAAGCTATCGAAGTAGCAAAAACCTTTGGCGGTGAATCGTCCGGCAAATTTGTAAACGGTGTTCTAGGGGCGATTTATCGTGACCAGTTGGACAAAGGTGTTATGAAAAAAGCTGACCTGCCAAAAGAAAAGAAAGAGGAAAAAGAAAAAGGAACTAAAGAATCGAAGAGCTGAAGAACTAAAAGGCTGTTTCTTAAAAGTTAAAATCCGCTACCTAATTACTCAAACCATGACAATAAAACTACCAGAACTATCACCCCTAGAAGAAAAACTGGGTCACAAATTCAAAGATCGCGACATGCTAATTCAGGCACTCACACACCGCTCATTTTTAAATGAGCACGCCGAGTTTTCGCATCCGCACAACGAGCGACTTGAATTCCTTGGTGACGCTGTTCTGGAATTAATTGTTACGGAATATCTTTACATTAATTATCCGAATCCTGAAGGTGAGCTGACAACATGGCGCTCAGCATTGGTAAATGCCAAAACTCTAGCCGGTATCGCGAACGACCTAAGCTTTGAGGATTTTTTGCTCTTATCCAAAGGCGAAGCTAAAGATAAAGATTCCAAAGCAAGACAATATATTTTGGCTAACGCCATTGAGGCACTTATCGGCGCTATTTATATTGACGGTGGTATAAAAGCAGCCAAAAAATTTATTGATAAAAATATCTTGAGTCATCTTAAACACATTTTAGAAAGCAAACTCTATATTGATCCAAAGAGTAAATTCCAGGAAACAGCACAGGAAAAATTGGGTGTCACTCCAACATACAAAGTTTTAAAAGAGATTGGACCTGATCACGCTAAGATTTTCACAGTCGGTCTTTACTTGGGCAAGGAAAAAATTGCCGAGGGCAATGGATCGTCCAAACAGGAGGCACAAGTGTCTGCTGCTGAAGCCGGGCTTAAAGCAAAAAAGTGGGGCTAAGGAAAGGTTTATAGAAAAAGACCCGGGTTA